>JAYEMY010000021.1:0-5649 GCA_034718455.1 Thermodesulfobacteriota bacterium | reverse complement strand
GATATCAAATGGGCGCATATAAAATCAAGGTCAATATTGAGTTAGTCGAGTGCAAGGAGATGGAGGAAAAAGGCGATCTCATCAAGAACAAAAATGGCAGCTTTAGTATGACAATTATGGAACAAGACGCAGTAAGCATAGTTGTGTCAAACCGTCAGAAGCATAATGGAACGAGCTGGTCGAAACCAGGTTCCGTAGCCCCTGCATCAGTGACAGCCCTTAAAAGAAATAAAGAACATAAAAGGTGGTTTGAAAACGGGGATCTTGAATTTAAACTGGCGGCATAGAAAGGGGGATATTCCTAACCGCACAGTTCGCAAATTTTCATGCTCGGGGGTTGCGCAATGCTTCATCATGAACATTTAGGTCAGAAACAGCGCCCCTATTCCCGCACATTAGCACAGGGAACTAATTCCCGTTCCCGCGTAAAAAGGACAAAACACAAGATCCCTGCCATCATTATCATTGCCCCTAAGGGAAATGCGCTCCTGAGACTACAATAATCCATTATAATACCGGCAAAAAAAGAACCGAATATCATTCCCAGACTGTGCCCCACTGTCAGAAGCCCCATAATTGATCCCATTGATTTGTTTTCATTACCTTTTATCACAGACAGCGCCATTACCGGCGGTGTTGATAATCCGCCCCCCACTCCAAAAACAATATCTGCGATAATGATATCCCAGAATCCCTCTGCCCATGAAAATGAATATATTGCATATGCGATTATCAGGCTGCCGGATATAATCATATACCTTTTGTCAATCCTGTCAGCCAGTAAACCCATCGGGACCTGCAGCATACCGCTTACACATACTCCCAGCATGACAAGAACCCCGATCAAAGAACTTGAAAACCCAAATTCTAAATCAGCGTAAATAGGCAGGAAGCACCATATGATTCCAATGCAGGTTACATAGGAAAACCGAACGATAAACAGCCCTGCTATAACCCTGTCCCTTAATAGCTTGGTAATCGATGCCGGAGCCTTATTCCTCCTTACAATCCTTTCCAAACTAACAGGCGGCAGCAAGAAAAAGCTTAAAAAGCAGCCTGCAGCCGCAAAAATCCCCATGGCCGCAAAAGCTGAATTCAGGCTGAATTTGTCATTGATCACTCCGCCTGCCAGAGGGCCAATACTCAGGCCCAGAAACATTGACAGGTTAAAAAGACCCATATAAAAGCCCTCTTTCCCTTCAGGTGTGATATCTCCTATATAGGCCTGTGCAACCGGCATGATCATGGCAGACACAATACCCTGTAAAAATCGTACGACAATCAATGAATTGACATCGGCTGAAAACATGAATGCAATGGAAACCAATGTATAGCCAAGCATGCCTGCGACAATAAACGGCTTACGCCCTTTTTTGTCTGAAATCCTGCCGAAATATGGGAGGAAAAATGTTCGTGAAAGGGAAAATGCGCCGAAGATCAGACCGATATACAGACCACCGGCTCCAAGATCATGGGCATACACAGGCAGAAGCGGAACGACAATCCCCACGCCTGTAACAGACGTAAAAATGGAAAAGAAAATAGCAGCAAAAATTATTTTGTCAGAGGAATTCATTATGGAAGAGGAAAATTATTTTTTCTTTTTCCTCATACCTTCCCCACATACCCCTTACTCTTGAGACAAAACAGTACTTCCTGAGCTACCTCCTCTGGTCCAACGTCTGTGGTGTCAATTGTGATATCAGCATTAATCGGCTCTTCATAGGGATCATCAACTCCTGTGACTCCCTTTATTTTTCCGGCAAGCGCCTTGGCATACAGCCCCTTGCGGTCCCGTTTCATACAGGCTTCCAAAGAAGTTGAGAGATAGGCTTCGATATAACCACCATACCGGGAAATCAGCTCCCTGTTCTGTCGCCTTGATCGCTCATAGGGAGCAATCGGAGCACATAAGGCAATACCACGATTTTTTGTGATCTCACTTGCCACAAAACCAATTCGAACAACATTTATGTGACGGTCTTTCGCCGAAAACCCCAACTCGCTTGAAAGATGCTTGCGTACAATATCTCCATCAAGAAGTGTCACAGGTCTGTCACCCATTTCCAGAAATCTGGTCAGCAGGATCTTGGCAATAGTCGACTTTCCTGAACCTGAAAGACCTGTAAAAAAGACCGTAAAACCTTGACTGCTGCGGGCGGGATAAGCCCGTCTCAGCTCAGACACCACCTCCGGAGGAGAAAACCAGCTCGGGATCTCAAGACCGTACTCCAAGCGACGACGCAATTCCGAAGCTGTCAGGTGCTTTGGCGCAACTTCATGAGGACACTCATCTTCCAACAAAAATTGGGCCTTTTCCTCCACATAGACCATCCGGCTGAATGAAATAGTGGTTATCCCACACTCCTTCTCAAATTGTTCTAATAGCTCCAATGCTCCAAGGCGAGGATAGTAAGCCGGTCGTTCAGTAGCAGTAAATGGGTCGGCGTGATTGGGTGTAACTATAAAATGGGTGCAGCCATAGTTCTTGTTGATAATGGCCTGCAAAAGGGCTTCCCGAGGCCCGGCCATACGCATGGCTAAAGGTAGAAGGTTCAGAAAAATTGAACCTTTGGGATATGTCTGAGCAATGGCCTGATAGCATCTGACCCTGGCATAGTGGTCGATATCCCCCGGACTTGTGGAACCAACTACAGGATGGAGGAGGATATTGGCTCGGGCCTCGTTAGCAGCCAGAAGGGTCAATGCCTTGTGGGCATTGTGCAGTGGCCGACGTGTTTGGAAGGCCACTACCCGCCTCCAGCCTACTTTCTTAAAATAGGCCCGCGTCTCAGATGGAGTCAGACGTAAAGTCTTGTAATCAAAATGGATGGGGAGGTGAAGCCCTTCGACCCGACCGCCCACATAGTAAGGTCCTGCGTGTTCAAAAAGATGCGCTACTCCCGGGTGTGAGGTTTCATCCGTAGTGTAGACTTTCCTGGCTTCTTTCTTCTTATCCGGTTGCCATATTTCATCAACCGTAAGGACGGCCAGCATGAACCCTTCCCTGTCACAAAGGGCTGCCGGCCGGCCAACCTGGAGAGACTTCGCCACCCGTTCCGGGATATCAAGAGTAATCGGAATGGGCCAGACTGTTCCGTCAGAAAGACGAAGGGTATCAAGGACGCTGTCATAGGTCTCCTGGTCCATAAACCCGGTAAGCGGCGAGAAAGCTCCGCTCAGCAGGAGTTCAAGGTCGCACTCCTGCCTTTGTGTGAGATCAATGGAAGGTAAATCTACTGCATCCCGGCGCAGCTCCTGTGCCCGTTCTGCAGAAACCATAAGATTCTGTAATTTGCCGCCATGCGGTGGAATAAGTTGTTTTGTCATTGGATTTATGATTGGTAACTATTCAGTTTAAAGACTGGAGGCTCTTCGATCTTCAGGCTTTTTGAGCGGAATCATGTTTTTCCGTTATAGATAATATCTTTCAGGCCGGCCACAATCCGCTCACCTGAAAGGCCATCCCAATACTGAGGTATTTTTCCCCTCTTGCCTTTTCCGGACAAAATCTCCCTGGCAGTGGCAAGAATCCCTGCAGGGTCTGTTCCCACAAGATAATTAGTACCCATGGTTACGGTTACCGGACGTTCGGTATTTTCCCTGAGAGTTATACATGGCACACCCAAGGCCGTTGTCTCTTCCTGAATCCCGCCGGAATCAGTTAATACCATTGTGGCCGAATCAAGAAGATTTAAAAAGTCCAGATAGCCCAAAGGGTCGATTAGACTGATCCCTTGGGTATTATTGAATTCTTCCATTAATCCTAATTTCTCCAGACTGACCTTTGTCCTCGGATGTAAAGGAAGGACAAGAAACAAATCCCTGCTGATCTCCTGAAAGCACCGGATCAAGGGCTCCAGAGCATCTTTGGTGTCCACGTTGCTTGGTCTGTGCAGGGTTACCAGTCCATAACGACCGTTAATTTTAAGTATCTTTTGGATCGCAGACCTGCGGGCCTTTTCCAGGTGCATGTGCAGGGTATCAATCATGACGTTTCCGACAAAAAAGATTTTCTCTTTGGGTATGCCTTCTCGTAACAGGTTGATAACCGCCGCCTCCTCAGTGACAAACAAGGCATCGGTCAAAGCATCGGTCAGAAGACGATTTATCTCTTCCGGCATGGAGCGGTCCCCTGATCGCAACCCTGCCTCAACGTGGACAATGAAAGGACGTTCTATACCAGTCGGGTTCTGTGACGAATATTGGATCTTGGCTGCCACCAGAGCACAGGCCACAGTAGAGTTCACATCCCCCACCACAATAAGCACATCAGGCTGCTCAACCAGAAGTACCGGTTCGAAACGCCGCATGATCTCAGCAGTCTGTTGGGCATGTGAGCCGGATCCCACCTCCAGGTTTACATCCGGACGAGGGAGACCAAGTTCATCGAAGAAGCACTTGGACAGGCTTTCGTCGTAATGTTGCCCTGTGTGCACAAGGATATGTTTGATTTCAGGTAAACCGCCGGCCCCGTTGTGACTTCGGATGGCTTCAACAATTGAAGCCATCTTCATAAAATTGGGTCTGGCGCCGGCTATTGTCATTATTTTCATAGATAAGCAGACATCCTTCACGACAAGTCAAAAGTAGTTTATATTATGCAGCCTTCAACGCCCACATTGGCACCATGGTGGATACCTGCTGGCTGAGTATCTCCATAAGTATCAATGCCCTGTCTTCGCCCTTGGCTGCCTGAAAAATTCCCTCAAGATATTCCAAATTTCCCAGAACCACAGATACTCTATCACCCGGCTTGAATGTGGATCCATAAGTTCCAAGAGAAATAAGACCGGTTTCATCCTCACGGACGCGCAGGCCTTCAATAACCCAGTCCGGCACTGGCGGATAATACTCACCGAATCGAACAGGACCGGTTGCCCCGATAGTACTCCTAATAGTATCCCACCTACGATCTTCTATGGATAGATGCAAAAAAACGTAACCAGGAAATAAGGGACGAGGAACCTTGTCAATTCTGCGCGCATGCCGTCGAATTGTAAGAATATGAGGCGAATAGACAATAAAATCTTGTTGTTCGTAATGTTTCCGTGCAATTTGCTCTTTTCTTGGTTGAGTTCTTATTGCAAACCATTCTCGACTCACTTATCGTCCTCCGATTTGAATTTCCAATAAATTAGCGGGCAGAGCATTTCTCGGAAAGAACTTTCAGTTTTTAGGTGCTTGAGAATTTAGGATGGATAACGACCTACTTTGCAATTTCCACCTGTCCCTTGATTTTATCAAGCATTTTCGGCCCTATACCCTTAACTTTCAGAAGTTCCTGCACACTATTAAATGAACCATGCTCATTTCTGTATTTTATTATAGCGCTTGCCTTGGCCGGGCCGATTCCGCTTATGGATTCAAGAGCGGCCTTATCCGCAGTATTAAGATTTATTGCCGCAAAAGCGGAAATAAATAGAAAAAGAACCAGAATAATAGATGCCATAAGACTTTTTAACATTTATACTACCTCCATAGAAAATGAATTTTCCCAAAGCTCCACCCACTTGGTAAGCTTATCGACACTTATGATAAAAAAATTTAATCAGAAAAATGGCATCCTTCATTTACCAGTTTACACTTTTTTCGAAAAAGCGTGCATTATCGAATTGAATGCCGATGTCGAAACTGGAAATTAGAAAT
>JAYEMY010000020.1:0-5654 GCA_034718455.1 Thermodesulfobacteriota bacterium | reverse complement strand
TGCCAAACATCAGGGCGGTATTGGGCGGTCCCCATGTTTCTGCCATGAAAGAACGGGTCCTGGAAGACTTCCCTATTATTGATTTTGTCATCGTGGGCGAAGGAGAGCAGACCCTTGCCGAACTGATGGAGTGTGGCGGGGAAGAGGCTGCCCTGATTCAGGGTGTAATATACCGGGGTGCCGGAGGCGATGCCTGTTTCACCGGTTATCGGGACAAGGGGATTGTGCTCGACACCCTTCCGTTTCCTGCCTACGAAGAACTGGAAGGATATCCCGAAGCCTACAGGCTTCCCATATTTAATTATCCCAAGGTTCCAAATACCAGTTGTATATCCAGCCGTGGTTGCCCTTATGCCTGCAGCTATTGTGACCGGTCGGTATTCCGGCGCAGTTTCCGTTATAATTCGGCCGAGTATATGTATCACCACCTATGTTACTTGAAGGAACGCTTCGGGATACGGCACATCAATTTCTATGACGATCAATTTACTTTCAACCGTAAAAGGATTGATGCATTTACACAGATGCTGACAGACCGCCCATTGGGAATGAGTTTTAACTGTGCCGTGCGGGCTGAACATATTGATTTGGACCTGCTTCGACAGATGAAGGCAGCGGGATGTTGGATGATCAGCCTTGGAATTGAAACCGGTGACGAAATTCTCCTGGCCCAACACCGGCAGCATGTAAACCTGCAAGTATTGGCAGACAAAATACGCTTGATCAATCAGGCAGGAATCCGTACTAAAGGACTTTTGATGATGGGCTTGCCGGGTGAGACGGAAGCCAGCATCAAGAAAAGCATGGACTATGTATTTTCCCTGCCCATTGACGATTTCAACCTAGCCAAGTTTACCCCATTCCCCGGCTCCCCCATTTATCAAAATATCCATGAATTAGGAGAATTTGATGAAGACTGGGAAAAGATGGACTGCATGCATTTCCAATTCATTCCCAAAGGGATGACAAAGGAGCAAATGGAGAAACTTTTCCAGAAATTCTACAAGACCCATTTTATGCGCCCGAAGGTCCTTTTAGGTTATGCGGCAATGGTTTGGCGTTCCCCTGATAGTTGGTTACGTTTTTTGCGGAATATGGGAAATTTTCTCAGATTTGCCAGAAGCAATAAACGACTTGGAGAGGTTTTGAAAAGATGAACGTCGAACATCGAACATCGAACGTCCAACGTCGAATGAAAAACGAATATTCAATACCGAACATTCAACGGTGAACGGTTACGATATGGGAGACGCATTATGGAAGAACCACGCACAGTATTGATTACAGGTGGCAGCCGGGGTATCGGGGCTGCCATTGCCAAAAGACTGGCCGGCGCAGGTTATGATATCTTGCTCAATTATCGCTCCTCGCATGAAGCGGCCGCATCTGTAAAAAATGACATAGAGGCCCGTGGACGGCGCTGTACTCTCCTGCCCTTTGATGTGGCTGACGAATTGGCTGTTGACAAGGCCCTTACTCCATTGCTGGAGGAAGAGGTGCCATTTGCTTTAGTCCACAATGCCGGAGTCACCTGTGATACAGTGGCGGCCCTGATGCGCCGGGAGGATTGGGATACTGTGCTCAATGTCCACCTGACCGGTTTTTTTCTGCTGACGCGTATTCTGTTAAAGGTCATGCTGTCAAAAAGACGCGGCCGGATCATTGCCATAGCCTCTGTGTCAGGGGAAACAGGCCTGGCAGGTCAGGTTAACTATTCTGCAGCAAAGGCAGGGCTCATAGGGGCATCCAAGGCCCTTGCCCGTGAGGTGGCCAAGCGCAACATTCTGGTCAACGCAGTATCACCTGGGCTCATTGAGACGGAGATGATCCAAGAGCTGCCCATGGAAAAACTGCTTCCGACCATTCCTCTCGGCCGCACCGGACGGCCTGAAGAGGTGGCAGGGGTGGTAAATTTCCTGCTGAGCGATGAGGCAAGCTACATCACAGGACAGGTTATAGGAGTAAACGGGGGCCTTTACATGTGAGCGGTCTTCAAGATTCCACGACATCCAACAGCGCCGACGTTTCCCTGCCCCTGCCTGTCCGGCTCCTGGTCCCTCATCGCCCGCCTATGCTCATTGTTCACCAGCTCCTTGAAAGGAACGAGGATACTGCGCTGGCAGAAGCCATAGTCCCAACAGAGGGAATTTTTCTGAATCCACAGGCAGGCCTTCTGCCAGAGTACTTTATTGAACTTATGGCCCAGTCCATAGCTGCAATAAACGGATTTGATGCCAGGAAGGAAAACCGGTCGCCGTTAATCGGCTATCTCGTGGGAATAGACTACTTTTCCTGGATAGACAAGGCGCGTCCGGGAGAAACTTTGCAGATAAGCCTCAAGAAGACCTTTGAGTTCCAGGCAGTAACCATTATGGAGGGCAGGGTAATCGGTCCTAATGGACTTGTTGCCTGCGGCGAACTAAAGGTGTGGGAGGAAAAGGAATGAGGCGGAAACTTATATTGATGCTTTTGCCCCTTCTTTTTATTGCCCCTCCTGTTTTTGCAGAAGACGATGGAAAACTTTCATCATTTATCCACGACGTAGAGGCAAAGGCCGCCACTGTTAAGACCTTGACGTGTACCCTGAAACAGGAACGTCATTTAGCCATCTTTGCCCGGCCGGTTATCTTTCAAGGCCGTATGGCCTTGGAAAAACCGGATAAACTGCGTTGGGAATTCACAAGCCCTATAGCCTCTGTGTTGATTTTTAATGGCGCCAAAGGGCTGAAATGCAGCGGCAATAGTGAACCTCAGAGGTTTAATCTGGCTACAGATCCAATAATGCAAATGGTATCTAAACAGATCTGGACCTGGGTAAACGGATCATATACTACTCTACAAGAACAATACCATATGGTATTGCTTGAACCAGGCCCTTGCCTTGTACTTACAGCAAACGACCCAAAGATATCAAGGGCGATTTCCAGTGTGAAGATCAGCTTTAATCCTGATTCGTTACAGCCGACTACAGTAAGAATACAGGAACCCGGCGGGGACCATACGGTAATTTCGTTTAGCAATTTTATCCTGAACCAACCCCTTGACCAATCCCTTTTTACCAGGTGTGGCAGCCCGTGAACACAAAGTCCGCCTGTAACCGTTCATACCCCCTGGCAGCCGACAGGCTTTTGCAGGGTTTCAACCGCGGACAAGGTTGCACCAAAAGGCGTATTCTCAATGGATTGTGCTTTGAAACCCGAAAAAGGCTGTCGGCTGTCAGGGGGGGGAAGTGAATGACTACGTCCGCCTGGCTGAAATGGGGCATTGCATTTTTTCTGGCCGCATTTGGATTGTTTGCAGCCAGGGGGATATATCTTGGAGAGGATGCACTGGACCTCTTGCCTGATACAGCGGTACGCGGGGATATCCAGTTGCTGCAACGTATAGGGCTGGTAAATCGTGTCTTTATCAGCCTGGAAATAGATCCTTCCCGGACGAATGTTTCAAGGAATGAAGTTGAGCAGACGCTAAAAACTTCTGCGAGACAAGTTGGATCAGCTCTTGCGGAAAATCCCGTATTCAGAGAAGTATTATATCAGCTTCCTTCAGGCTATGAATGGAAACTTCTGGATCAACTATGGACCCATCTTCCGGCCCTTCTGACAGAAGAGGATCTGGGCCGGATACAATTCCAGCTTACTACGGATGGACTTAATCAGGCCCTTGCAGAGGATTTCGCCCTGTTAAACAGCCCTGCCGGATTGCCACTCAAGGAACAAATACGCCGAGACCCGCTTGGTCTGTCACGTCTTGTTATAAGGCGTCTTTCCGGCCTCCGTAGTGAATTTACCGGCCAAATTCGAGACGGATTTTTTTTCAGTCAGGACGGCGGAAGTTGTCTTATTTGGGCTGAAAGCGCACTTCCTCTTACAGACTCCAAGGCTGCGGAACAAGTACAGACTGAGGTACAAAAGGCCCTTAAGCAAGGCATGGTTCATGGAGTAAGCGCGCGAATCATCGGCGCCCTTCCACATACTCTGGCAAACGCCCGCACAGTTCAAAGGGATTTGCGCAAGCTCCTGCCATTAGCCACCTTGACCCTGTTTGTATTCTTTTTCCTGATTTTTCGTAATCCCCGCGCGTTATTGGTGGTGGGTATTCCCTTTATGGCCGCCCCTATGGCAATAGCCGTTCTGAGGCTTTTTTATGACAGGGTAAGCGCTATTGCCCTCGGATTCGGCATTGTCCTTCTGGGTATTGCAGTAGATTCCGCCATACATATCTATCTTGCGCTCTCCAGAAATCCCGGGGGCAAAGATGCCGTCCTCAAGGGTATTAAACGCCCGGTGATTTTGTCCACAGCCACCACTCTTGGTGTCTTTGTGGTATTGCTCTTCTCTGAAGTTCCATCTCACAGGCAAATGGCCGCTTTGGCAATAACCGGAGTTTTCCTGGCAGTGGTATTGGCCTGGATGCTTGTGCCCACCCTGGCAATAAGAAAACCCGTGATTTCAAAAGGGGAACATATAAAGCCCGGCCTCAAGCATTCAACCCTAAAACTTATACTATGGGGGCTGTTACTTGCCGCCGGCGCCTTGGCCTGGCCCAGGTTGCACTATAACGGAAACTTTCAGACACTGGACATGGTTACCCCAAAGATAAAAGCAGACGAGGCCCATTTTCGCGCTACATGGGGACCTGCTGGAGACGAGGCCTTTATCCTGGCTTCAGGAAGCACCCTATCACAGGCCCTGGATCGAAACGATCAAGTCTATGAGGAAATCCAGCGTCATTCCATATCAGGTTTGCGAAGTATTTCGCCCATTCTTCCAGGACCATGCCTGCAGGAACAAAACATAACAAATTGGAACGTTTTTTGGGAAAAACGGCGCGCCGGCGTTGAAAAGGAAATTGACCGAATTGGAACAGGGCTGGGGTTTATCTCCGGGGCCTTTTCCCCCTTTTTTGAATGGTTGTTTGCAAAGCCTGTTATACTGGATCCAAGCGTTCTGATTTCCGGGCCGCTTTCACCATTGATATGTTCCATGCTGCGTCTGCCGGATGAGCATAGCACAAAAAACCAGGACAATAATGGGCATGAGATACTGATAACTTCAATTGCCCCGGACACCCCCGACACTTGGCCTGTGCTTAAAAAACTGCAAGGACAAATTCCCGGAGTTGCGGTCCTTTCCAATTCCAAATGGCGTTCTAATATAGAGGCCCTTGTGCGCCATGACGTAACCAGGCTTTCTATTGCCGCGGGCATACTCATAGTGTGTCTGATGTGGTTTTTCTTTCAAAGGCTGATGCCTGTGCTTGCAGCATTGGCCCCTATGTTTTCCGCCCTGTCGTCCATGGCCATATTCAATTATCTGTGCAACAAAGACATCAACCTCATGCACATTCTTATTGGAATCATGGTAATAGGCATTAGCGTGGACTACGGCATCTTTGTAGTATGCGCCTTACAGAGGGCGATTTCCAAAACCACGTTTTTTGCTGTGAGCATGTGCGCTGTCAGCACCCTTTCAGGTTTTGGGGTATTGACCCTGGCAGAGCATCCAGCCCTCCACACACTGGGAACTACAGTGCTTGTCGGGATCGGAGCAGCCTGGCCGACCGCACTATGGATCACACCGGCGATTTTGAAGGGATATAATAGGATGTGACACGATGCGCTGGATCCTGTTGATATTAATAATTCAGTTTAT
>JAYEMY010000019.1:0-5676 GCA_034718455.1 Thermodesulfobacteriota bacterium | reverse complement strand
AGCAGCAACACAACGCCGACTTCGGCCAAAATTTCAACATCATGGACTGCCCTTATCAATCCCAGACCGTAAGGCCCGGCTATTATTCCTGTAATGAGGAATCCAACAATGTGAGGCACCTTGAGCCGATGGCAGACAAAGAGGACAGCGACAGACAAACCGAAAATGATGACGATGTCATTTAGCAGCGGTATTTCCATAGAAGCGGCCTACTGTTGTTTAATCGTATTTCCTTTGAATTGTGTTTGCCGCCCAGATTATCGGTTGGCCCCTGATCGTCTTGTCGGACATCCCACTCAAGTAGCATGAGATTCCGATTATCAAACCCATACTCCCTCAATAATCTCTCCGCACTTGCTGCATTTTCCATCAGACAGCAGATTCTCCACTATTCTGAAGCCGATTCTCTTGATGAGCTCTGCGCCGCAGGCCGGGCAATAGGTATTTTCTCCGCCCTCACCAGGCACATTGCCCTCATAGACGAATCGCAGGCCTTCCTCAAGACCTATTTCCCTGGCAAGACGCAGGGTGGCAACCGGAGTGGGCGGCCTGTCCAACATCTTGTGGGTGGGATAAAATGCGGTGACATGCCACGGTATTGAGGGATCGACCCCTTTAACAAACCTGGCTATGTCCTTCAACTCCTTTGGGGAATCATTCCATCCGGGAATAACCAGGGTTGTAACCTCCACCCATACTCCCAATTCGTGCATCAGACGAACATTATCAAGCACAGGCTGAAGCCTTGCCTTGCAGACATCGTGGTAAAATTTATCCGTAAAGGCCTTAATATCAATGTTTATTCCGTCCAGAACAGGAGCCAGATGCCGGGTCACCTCCGGTGTCATATAGCCATTGCTGACAAAGACGTTCCTAAGCCCTCTCTTTTTCGCCAAAACTGCGCAGTCATAAGCCAGCTCATAAAAAATTGTAGGCTCAACATATGTATAGCTGATACTCTTTGCTCCATGCAGGACCGCGGCATTTACAATATCCTCAGGGTCTCTGTCTTCTCCGGGTATCTCTCCTTCATAGATGCGTGGATACTGAGAAATTTGCCAATTCTGGCAGTGCAGACACCTGAAGTTGCACCCTACTGTGGCAATTGAATATGATATTGAACCAGGTAGAAAGTGAAAAAGGGGTTTCTTCTCAATGGGGTCGGAGTTCTCCGAAATTACCTTTCCGTAAACAAGGCTATAGAGCTTGCCGTCCCTGTTCTCACGGACTCTGCAAATCCCCCTTTTCCCCGGCTTGATATGACAATGGTTGTTACAGAGCCGGCATTGTACCTCTCCCTTGTCTTCAACTGTATAAAAAAGCGCCTCTTTCATATCAGGACTCCTCCGTTTTTTGTTTCTATCCGCGTCTATTCGTGTTTATTCGCGGTTCAATTTTTTTTGCCAATCTGACTGATTCAAAAAACGCAAATTGTGACCGTTTAGTGTATAATATATATCAGCCCACGGCTGATAGCGAACAGTTATTAGAAAAAGTTGCATTTTCATTATACATGACACCTTTTCTCTAATCTCTTTTGACAAAAGCTCTAAGGGCAATTAAAAACAGTTAAACTTATATTTTTAATAAAATTCACAAAATGGATCTATAAAAAATGCTAGAAGCTCTGCTCCATCCAAAAAACGTCGCGGTAATCGGGGCATCGAGGACGCCTGGAAAGGTGGGCTATGAGATAGTAGCCAACCTGATCAATGGTGGTTTTGCTGGTGATATAATACCTGTTAATCCGTCAGCAGACCAGATTCTCAAGCTCAAATGCTACAAAACCCTCAAAGATTATGAAGGAACTGTGGACTTGGGCGTTGTGACCGTTCCCAGGCAAAATGTCATGTCGGCAGTGCGGTCCTCCATAGAGGCGGGGGTAAAGGCCTTTGCCGTAATTACCGCCGGATATAGGGAAACAGGCGAAGAAGGTGCAAGGCTTGAACAGGAATTGGCAGGCCTTTGCAGGGCTCACAATGTACGGCTCCTTGGGCCTAACTGTCTGGGCATTATGAACAGGCAGCACCACATGAATGCCTCGTTTGCCGGGGACATGCCTGAAGCAGGAGGCATATCAGTCTTTTCCCAATCAGGGGCACTGTGCACGGCCATTGTGGATTCGTCTGTCACAGGACATTTCGGGCTTGCAAAACTTATAAGCCTCGGCAACAAAGCGGATCTCACGGAAGTAGATTTCCTAAGGGCCCTTGCCCGGGATGACGATACAAAGGTAATCGTTGGATACCTTGAAGATATAGCTTCCGGTGACGAATTTGTGAAGGCGGCGGAAGATGCCTGTTCCGTCAAGCCGGTAGTAATTCTCAAGGCCGGGACTACCCCTGCAGGCCTGAAGGCCGCCTCTTCTCACACAGGAGGTCTTGCCGGAGCTGATATGGCCTATGGTGCGGCTTTTAGACGTTCTGGAGTAATCCGGGCAGATAATTTTCAGGCCCTTTTTGACTATGCATCGGCCCTGGCAATGCAGCCCCTTCCCCAGGGTGACCGTGTTCTGATTATTACAAACGCCGGTGGGCCGGGCACAATGGCTGCAGATGCTGTAGAAAAATCCGGCATGACCGTTGCGGCCCTGGCCTATAGTACTGCAGCCGCCCTTAAAGGAAAACTTCCACGGGCATCAAGTACGGGAAATCCCGTGGATGTGCTGGGCGACGCTGATCCGGAGAGATATGCCATTGCATTAAGCACGGCCCAGGACGATGATTCAGTGGACGCCATCATCGTAATTCTGACACCCCAGGCCATGACAAGGCCTGCTGAAACCGCAAGGGCCATTGCCGGTTGCATAAGATCCGACAAGCCTGTTATCGCGGCATTCATGGGGGGCAAGCATGTAATGCCGGGAAACGAAGAACTGGTTGCTGCCGGTCTGCCGGTCTATAACTCACCTGAGAGGGCAGTCGGCGCCCTCAAGGCCATGTACGAATATTCAGTATGGCGGCAGCGTCCACCGCGGATAGTGACACGATTCAGAGTCCATCGCCGGCGAGTGGAACGAATTATTGCCCGGCATCTAAGAACCAGGAGGTACCACATCGGGGATATTAAAGCCAAACAGATCCTGAGTGCTTATGGCTTCAGGATACCGGAAGGCCACCTGACAAGCACTACTAACGAGGCAGTGGAAGCTGCGGAGCAAATAGGCTACCCGGTAGCTATAAAAATCGTCTCACCAAATATTATCCATAAAACAGACCTTGGTGGCGTAAAATTACACCTGTCTACGGCTAATGACGTCAGAGACGCATTTGATCTGATGATGCTAAGGATAAACCAGGTTGCACCTGAAGCCAATATCGAAGGCATTTACGTAGAAAAAATGCTGGCACGTGGCATGGAAGTAATCATAGGTATGAGTCGTGACCCGCAATTTGGTCCAATGCTCATGTTCGGACTTGGGGGTATATTTGTCGAGGTAATGAAAGACGTTACCTTTCATCTGGCCCCTGTCACCACGGAAGAGGCGTTTCAGATGCTTAAAAGCACCAGGTCCTATGAGATGCTTAAAGGGACCCGCGGAGAAAGAGGAGTGGATTTTGCCGCAATAGCTAACGGGCTTCAACGCATCAGCCAGTTGGTTACGGATTACCCGGAGATTATCGAGCTGGATATCAATCCGTTTATTGTCGGAGACATTGGAACAGAACCGTTTGTGGCCGATGCCCGAATGACCTTGACTCACCAAGAGACCAAATAATGAACAAACCAAACCAAACAGAATACGACCCAAACTGGCAGGATAAATATAAAAACATGATCGCCACTCCCGGGCAGGCGGTCTCGCATCTGCGGCCCGGACAGCGAGTATTTGTCGGGACAGGGTGCGGAGAACCGAAAAAACTGGTCAAGGCCCTGACCGGCCGCGCCTCTAAACTGGCCGACATGGAGATTATCCAACTGCTTACCCTGGGTGAGGCCCCTTATGCCCACAAGGAACTTTCCGATTGCTTTCTGGTAAACAGCTTTTTTGTTGCGGAAAATGTCAGGGGGCTTATTCAAGAAGGGCTCGGCAAATATACACCTATCTTTCTATCAGATATTCCCAGGCTTTTCAGCTCAGGTCAGTTACCGCTGGATGCGGCCCTTATACAGGTCACGCCGCCGGATGAGCGCGGGAGAGTGAGCCTTGGAATCTCTGTGGATATTGTCAAAAGCGCTGCGGAAAACGCCTCGCTCGTTATTGCCCAGGTCAACCCTCAGATGCCCAGGACCTTGGGAGACAGTTTCATTGATATCTATGATCTGGACTACCTGGTCCCTGTGGACACGCCCATTTTTGAAGCAACCTTGCCTGAAGACACGGAAGTGGCTCGCAAGATCGGAGAACGCATAGCGGCCCTGGTGGAAGACGGATCAACTGTTGAGGTGGGGATCGGACGGATCCCCCACGCAACGGTTGATTTCCTGAAGAAAAAACAAAATCTCGGCATACATACGGAGATGTTTACGGACAACATCATAGATCTGGTAAAATCCGGAGCTGTAACCGGCGCCAAAAAGACCCTTGACAGGGGTAAAATTGTTGCCAGTTTCTGTTTGGGGAGCCGCAGGCTCTATGACTATATCCACAACAATCCCCTCTTCTCTTTTCGTCCCACCGAGTATGTCAATAACCCCTTTATTATTGCCAAACAGCATAAAATGGTGGCTATTAACACTGCATTGGAGATAGACCTTACAGGCCAGGTCTGTGCGGATTCTCTCGGCACCAAATTTTACTCAGGTATCGGCGGACAGGTAGATTTTAACAGCGGCGCAGCCAGATCATATGGGGGCAAGGCGATTATAGCCCTGCCGTCCACCACAGCGGACGGAACCATTTCACGGATCGTTGGAAAATTGAGCCCCGGCGCCGGCGTAGTGACCACCCGCGGGGACGTACACTACGTGGTAACCGAGTACGGCGTGGCCTATCTTCACGGCAAAAGCGTCCGGGACAGGGCATTAGCACTGATCAGCATTGCCCACCCGCGTTTCCTTGAAACGCTCCTTAAGGAAGCTATTGAGGCCAAATATCTCCGAAAAGAACTTGCCGATGTGGGAGAGAGCTTCATCGTAGCTCCACACGAAGCAAAAACGTCATTGCTTTTAGATGATGGAACGAAAATCAACTTCAGGCCCATACACCCCACTGACGAGCCGAAGATGAAGGACCTGCTGTACACCCTCTCTCTGGATGCCGTGTACTCCCGTTTCATGACACACGTCCAACGCTTCCCCTATAAGCAGGTCAAAGACTTCGTGTACATTGACCATAGAAAAGAAGTGGCCATCGTAGGCATTTTGCCTGAGGCCCATGGGGAAGATATTATTGCAGTAGGTCGATATTATCTGGACCCGCGAACCAACCGCGCAGAAGTCGCATTTGTGGTCCGCGACGAGTGGCAGGGCCGCGGCATAGGCAAGTTTCTGTTCAGACACCTTACGACAATTGCCAAACGGCATGGCATTACCGGATTCACTGCTGAAGTCCTGCGAAGCAACAAAAGAATGCAGGCGGTTTTTAATAACAGTGACTTGCGAGTTAGAAGCAAGCTGAGTGATGACATCTACAGCTTTGAGATGGACTTTGATTAATCAGAAACCGAACTCCGCCACCAGGAAAGTATGGTCCGAGGGCTTTTGAGCAAGCCTCGGGCTGATATCTATATACGC
>JAYEMY010000018.1:0-5775 GCA_034718455.1 Thermodesulfobacteriota bacterium | reverse complement strand
AAGGTCCACGCACAGTGCGTGCCAATCCTGATACCTTTAGAATGGCATTATGATATATCTCGTATGCCCTGGCTACAGGCAATTCAAAGTAATGACAGGCACCGGTATTGCGTGCCATGAACATATAATAAGGGACAATTCCAAGGCGTACCTGCGTACGCCACATACGTGTCCAAACTTCAGGGTCATCGTTTATGTGTTTTACTATAGGACTCTGACTGCGTATTATGGCCCCTGTGCCACGGATTCGTCGGATGGCCTTACGGGCTATAGGCGTTTCCATTTCCTGCCAGTGGTTGCAATGGGCCATGATAGCCACGTGTTTGCCGCCCTTTACCATACGCTCCATCAGTCTCAGGAGATTGTCGGCATCGCTGTCACTGACATAGCGATGTGGCCAGTAGGTCAGGGACTTGGTCCCTATGCGGATGGTCTGTATGTGATCGAACTCCGGCTGCAGCAATGGTTTTACATATTCCTTGAGCAGGCTGGTTTTCATGACCATAGGGTCACCACCGGTGAACAGAAGGTCAGTAACATCCTTGTGCTCGGCCAGATAGCGGTGCAGGTTGCTGGTTTCGCCGGCAGAGAAACGCAGCTCATCAATCCCGACGAACTGTGCCCAGCGAAAGCAGAAGGTACAATAGGCATGGCAGGTCTGACCCTGGCGGGGGAAAAACAGTACGGTTTCCCGGTACTTGTGTTGCATCCCTGACAGTGATAGGCCGTCCAGAAAGGGGACATTGTGAACCTGCTGCCCGGCAGGATGGGGATTGAGTTCTGCGCGTATTTCATTGGACACGGTACGTATCTGTTGGTCGTCAGCATTTTTGCGGAGGAGATTTGCCATGCGATCAAAGTGTTCAGTGGTCAGCATGTCCTGCTGTGGAAATGTGAGTCGAAAAATGGGATCATCCGGTATATTTTCCCAGTCTATGAGGTTTTCAATCACATACTGATTGACTCGGAACGGGAGTACCTGGGCCACTACCCGCATTGCAAAACGCATGTCGTGAGGCAATTTTACAATTTGGGGGATCTGATCAAGTTGACGTGCAGAAAAAAAACGAAGAAGCACTGGTCGCCTATTCGGAACCGAATGCGTTCGGGAAGTTTGATTAAGTTTCGGAGCGTAATACATAATGCATATTCCCTTGAATGTCTCCGGTCGTGTATTAAGTTTTTTAATGTAAGTTGAGCGATTAGCTGTTAGCCATTAGCGTTTAGCTTTGAAAAATCAGGGCATTACGTTAATTAGAAATAACACCCAACGGGTTCACCCTGTTGAATCCCCAAAGGGGGCAGCGAAGCTGCATTCAACAGGGTAAAAGTTTGTAATAGTAAAACATCCTGCTTGTCAGGGCGGCAGACCGACTTGTCAGGGCGGCAGACCGATAATCATTAAACTAATAGCTAACCGCTAAAGGCTAATCGCTCAATTTAAATTTAACATACCATTTCCCGGCACAGATTTCAATCCGCCATGGAGGGAATATGACCGGTTTGTCCTCCTTTCGTGTTTTCAATCTTTCGTGCTTTCGTGATAATTCTTTTCTTTTTCGTGTGTTGCACAATCTGACGTGTAACCATACAGGGCGCACCTTTTTATAACCTTGCCGGCAAATTATTGCGGTTGAGTATCTTGAACTGCCGAACATTGTCGATTAAAAGACTGAGGTCAAAAACAACTAACCTTTGAACCCTGAACCTATAAACCCTAACAGGAGCCGGAAGTGCCTATAAGAGCTGTTCGCGGATTTAAAGACGTATTGCCTGATGAGATTGAGTTCCGGCATCGGGTTGAGTCCATTGCCCGCAGTGTTTTCAATGCCTTCGGTCTGAAAGAGATACGGATTCCTTTGCTGGAAAAGACTGAGGTTTTTGCTCGGAGTATTGGCGAACTTACTGATATCGTTGAAAAGGAGATGTACACATTCATCGACAGAAGCGGTGATTCTCTGACCCTCAGGCCTGAGGCAACAGCGGGTCTTATAAGGGCGGTGAACGAGCATAAGCTTTTTGCCCGGTCTCCGGTGTTGAAGCTGTTTACAGCAGGGCCCATGTTCAGGCATGAACGGCCCCAAAAAGGCAGGCTCCGTCAATTTCAGCAGATAGATGTGGAAGTGATTGGAACAAAGGCCCCCTTTTCAGATACTGAGGTCATCTGGATGGCATGGGACATTCTGGAACAGCTTGGACTCAATGATCTGCGTCTGGAAATCAATTCCCTGGGTTGCCCTGAATGCAGGCCCACATATAGGGAAAATCTGGAGGAATATCTTGATGGGGTATTTCAGGATCTCTGCCCTGACTGCCAAAGAAGGAGCAAGATAAATCCTCTAAGGGTCTTTGATTGTAAGAACGAAGTCTGCAGAAAAATTATGGCCAAGGCGCCTCTGAATAGGGAATATCTATGTAGTGAGTGTGCGGGCCATATAGAAAAGGTTTTGACCTTTCTTAAGACCCTGGACGTACCATTTATCATAAATCCTTACCTGGTAAGGGGTCTTGATTACTATGTGATGACCACCTTTGAGATAGTCTCTCCTGATCTCGGTGCCCAGAGCACATTGGCTGCAGGAGGCAGATATGACGGCCTTTTAAAGGCCATGGGCGGACCCGATCTTCCCGGAGTCGGGATGGCAATCGGGGTTGACCGGTTGCTGCTGCTCCTTGAAAAGGACAAGAAGGGACCATTTATTGATCTGTTTATAGCGGCTCTGGGTCCCAAGGCCAGGGAAGAAGTCATGCCCTGGATAAAACACTGGCGCCGTCAAGGGCTGGCTGTGCAAATGTCATACGAGGAAAAGGGCCTGAAGGCCCAGATGAAGCAAGCCGGTAGGGCAGGGGCCCGTTATGTGCTCATAGTGGGAGAAGACGAGCTTGATAAAAAACAGGTGGTGCTCAGAGATATGATGACCCGAGATCAGAACGAGGTACCTGTTGATGATGTGATTTCAGCAGTGGAGAGGTTGGTTAGTGTCTGAACGAAAAGGCTGTTCAGACACAATTTTGAATTCTAAATTTTGAATTAAAGAAGGAAATAACCTTAAAGAGGTAGATTGAATGGATTTAATGGATGGGCTGAAGCGTACCCATGATTGTTATAGTCTTACAGAGACGGACCTGGACCAGGACGTAGTTTTGATGGGATGGGTGCTCAGGCGGCGGGATCACGGGGGGCTTATTTTTATAGACCTTCGCGATCGCAAAGGGATCACCCAGGTGGTATTTGCACCTGAGGTACATGCTGATTCACATCAAAAGGCCCACAGTCTCAGGAGTGAGTATGTTATTGCAGTAAAAGGCATGGTCCGCAGAAGACCCGATGGCATGGAGAATCCAAAGATAAAGACCGGAATGATAGAAGTCGCATGCCGTGATCTGCGCATTTTGAACACCTCCAAGACCCCTGCATTTTCCCTTGATGAGGAAGGGGAAGTATCTGAGAACCTGAGGCTAAAATACCGTTATCTGGACCTTAGAAGACCCCACATGGTTGAGAGCATATGTCTGCGGCACAGGGTTTGTCAGGCCATGAGGTCCTATTTGAATAGCAGGGACTTCCTCGAGATCGAGACTCCTATGCTGACAAGGAGTACCCCTGAGGGTGCCAGGGACTACCTTGTGCCCAGCAGGGTTAACCCAGGTCGCTTTTATGCCCTGCCACAGTCTCCCCAGCTCTACAAACAAATCCTTATGATTTCGGGTTTTGAGCGTTATTACCAGATAGTCAAGTGTTTCAGGGACGAGGACCTGAGGGCTGATCGTCAGCCTGAGTTTACACAACTGGATATGGAGATGTCCTTTATTGATGAAGACGACATTATCGACCTGATAGAGGGACTGATGTGTTTCCTGTTTAAGGAAGCCCTGGGCAGGGACATTAAGACACCGTTTCGGAGGTTGACCTTTCATGAGGTAATGGATCGTTTCGGGACCGACCGTCCGGATACGCGCTTTGGCCTGGAGCTCTGCGATATATCGGACATTGCCGCCGGATGCGGGCTGAAGGTCTTTCAGAAGGTAGTTTCTGCCGGCGGTGTGGTAAAGGCCATAAATGCAAAAGGCATGGGTGATCTTTCGAGAAAGGACCTGGATGATCTTACTGAGTTTGCAATAGGCCTTGGGGCCAAGGGACTTGCCTGGGTAAAAATAAAGGAAGACGCCTCCTGGCAGTCACCCATAGCAAAATTTTTTTCTGAGGAAGAGAAAATAGCAATAGTACGGCAGTTGGATGCGGCTCCGGGAGATATAATGTTCTTCGGGGCGGATCAAAAGGCCACGGTATACAGGGTCCTGGGAGAGCTCAGGGTGAAGCTTGCCAAGCGCCGGAATCTTATTCCTGAAGGAAAATTTAATTTTATATGGATTACTGAGTTTCCTCTGTTAGAATATGATGAAGATGAGGGAAGGTTTGTAACTCTGCACCATCCATTTACTTCCCCAAGGACCGAGGATATGGAATTGTTATCCAGCGACCCTGCAAACGTGAGGTCCAGGGCCTATGACCTGGTTCTTAATGGAGTTGAGATAGGTGGAGGCAGTATTCGTAGTCACCAGACTTCTGTTCAGGAAGCCGTCTTCAGGGCTCTATCAATCTCCGAAGAAGAGGCCCAGGACAAATTTGGCTTCCTTCTTGAGGCCCTGGCATATGGGGCCCCGCCTCACGGAGGTATTGCTTTTGGCCTGGACCGTCTGGTAATGCTTATGGCAGGAAAAGATACCATAAGGGATGTTATGGCCTTTCCAAAGACCCAGAAGGCCCAGTGTCTCTTGACCCATGCCCCTGCAAATGTAAGTATGGCTCAGTTGGCTGAGCTATATTTGAAACCCGGCTGGAAAATTTGTAAGCGTTCACAGGGCACCGCATCTGCTTTGTTGTCGGGCACTTGAAGTACAGGGAGTACGTCTGCGTACCCTCCGCCTCGCATCTGCAGCACCCTGTAAACGCTTACAGTTCGGTGGGTTGCGGTAAAACGGGCGTTGTAATCCCGTGAACGGTTACGAAAATTTAGAGAATGTTGAATTGTGAATGCTGAATTAAGGTATATATATCTTTAATTATTTTTCCACAATTCAACATTTAACATTCATAATTTTGTTTAAGTAAGGAGTTTTTTATGGCAAAATGGAATCCTGGACGCAGATTATTGGATCGCCAAGGTGGTGAATACTGGAATTTCAATCTTCAGGATGTCCCCCAGGCTAACCTGATGAGAGATATCTATCCATATAATGAGGTATGTCAAATTGATTTTGACCACAAGCATATGATGCCGTCTCCATGCGCGGATATGCTTATAACTGATACTACCTTCAGGGATGGCCAGCAGGCACGACCCCCATACAGTGTGAAACAGATCAGCGAGATTTTCGATTTAATGCATCGTATGGGAGGCCCAAAGGGGATCATCCGTCAGTCTGAATTTTTTCTGTACACCGCCAAGGACAAGGAAGCTGTGGAAAAATGCAGGGAGAAGGGATATGACTTCCCTCAGATTACAGGGTGGATAAGGGCAAAGGCCGAAGACCTGAAGCTCGTAAAGGAAATGGGTCTGAGTGAGACTGGTATCCTTACATCCGCCTCTGATTATCATATATATCTGAAGCTCAAAAAGACCAGAGCCCAAGCCATGGAGGCCTACCTGGCCATAGTTAAGGAGGCCCTGGATCTGGGAATAATTCCCCGTTGCCATTTTGAGGACATTACCAGGGCGGATATATATGGCTTTTGCGTGCCTTTTGCAATAGAGCTTATGAAGTTGAGAAAAG
>JAYEMY010000017.1:0-5840 GCA_034718455.1 Thermodesulfobacteriota bacterium | reverse complement strand
GCTGGATATTGCCTTCCTCTATCCCCTGATCCCTGAGATTTGGACATATCCGCCCGGCCATTTCGGATTCGGATTGAACGAAGCAACATGGGGTGCAGTCATGCTATTCCTCGGTTTCGTTGTTTAACAGCCATATATCCATTCATTATCATCCCGTCTCACTGCCCTGAGTCAAGGCAAAACCACTCAATGCTTGGAGTGGCGCAATGTCCTGTCATGACAGTTTGAATTTGCGAAAAGAAGTAACATTGCCGATTAATTATGAAGGCACATTGTCCTCATGCAGAGACAAACCGGGTTCGATGCGTCTGGTGTCCTACATGACGTTATGGCACGTGGAATTGAGCCCCATTCAATTTTTATAAAACGGGGGATTGGACACGGAAGCCATGAAAAGGTCCTGCCAGTGAAATATGTTGTATAAATTGGCAACGTCCCCTACTGACGCCTGTGTGAATCAGGCACGGAGTTGCACAGTATTGTTGCTTCTGTCGAAGAAAAAGTCCACTACGCGCGTGGCCGCCCGCCAAAGAACAGACCACGGAAGGTGGCTTATATACGTTATGTCCTCGAAGCAAAAATACAGGAAAAAACAGAGCAGATCGAACGAAAGCGGAAAAAAGCGGGCTGTTTCGTATTGTTAACAAACATCCCACGTCAAGGCGACATGGCTGAAACCGGTGCTGAACTCCTTCAGGCCTACAAAGAGCAAAATGGCATTGAACGAAACTTTTCCTTTCTCAAAGATCCCCTCATCGTCAATGATTTGTTCCTGAAGAAACCTGAACGGATCGAAGCGCTTGGAGCGGTGTTATTAATGGCGTTGATGATCTGGAACCTTATTGAACATGCCCTTCGCCTGCACAGAAAGCGGGGATACTCTTCCCTGTTGGGATAACAAACAGACCCGGCGTCCAACTACTTTCATGATGAGTACCAAATTTCTGGGAATCCAGATCGTCAGAATCGCAGGCTTATGCAGGTTGGCCGAAGCGCTTACAGATACACAGCAACAGTATATGGCAGCATTAGGGTTATCAGAAACGGATTTGCTTCGTTGTCGACAATCGGTTCCAGAAAAAATACCCAGAGATTAGCGAAATGGGTGGGGAACGTATGTCTTAACCGAACATTGAATGCATTACTTTCGAATACACTATTGGTTCAGAATCTGCAAAACCCAGAATATATGAAAGCTCTTCTAAATGGGCATAGCTCTCTTGAAGAACGTTTTGCTGAAATTGACGTAGAACTCGTCAGAGAAGAACTAAAAAAGATAAATGAGCAGCAAGAGAAAATACCAGCGTCAATGAAAAAAGTTTGACAAACTAAAAATCTTCCGGTACAAATAGCTAAAATAACAAAAATGGTCTCTGCTTAACGGCAAAATCCAACCGAATTTTGCCATCATAGGTTGAAGTTATGCTGATCACAATTAGGCGGTCCCTACAAACTTAAAATTTGATTACGCTGCAAAAAGTTGGAGTCGATCTAAAGCTATAACATAAACATATTCGTAATATATAAGTTTCGTATATGTAACTTATATAGCTATTTCAGGGTGGCGGCTCAAAGTAGACTTTTTTCAGCGTAATCAAAATTTAGCGAGTCAGAGTTCGGTAGCCGTGAGGCCCGAGATCTTTTGTCTAATTGAGATCAGCAGCTACTGGCTCGCTTCTCATAAGGTGCAGGGATGAAAAAAATTCTATCTTTGTCTGTGGCATTTATTTTCTTTTTTAACATAACATCAGGAGGTTTTGCTGTAGCCTTCAGCTCTCCTGGCGTTACGTTACCTTCCAACAATCCGCAACAACCTTCCTTCACACAGCACGTTTCGCAGGTAAGCCCTGAGTCGGGTACTTGTCGGTTTAATGCTGTACGCCGTGCGCCGGGATTCTCCTTGGAGCAAGACCGCGAAGTTTCAGCAAGCCAGGCCGTAGATCCCGAACTAGAAGTACTGGCCAAAACGTGTGGTCATGATATCTCCGGTCTTTTCTCCTATGTCCGGGATAACATGGACTACCAGCCTTATTATGGCTCCATGAAAGGACCGCTTGGCACTTATTTAGAGCAAGCAGGGAATGACGTAGATCAATCTTCTCTTCTCGTGGCTTTGTTTCAGGTGTCGGATATACCGGCACGGTATGTGGCCGGCGTGATCGGCCTGCCCATTGAAGTCATTATTAACTGGGTTGGGGTTGAGACGCCCGAAGCTGCGGTTGAGGTGTTTGCTTCTAATGGGATTCCTTCTCAGGCGGCCTTGGATGCCAACAATAATATAACGGGCATTCTTTTCAACCATATATGGGTAGAGGCCTATGATGCCGATAGTGACGCCTGGATAGGCTTAGACCCTTCATTTAAGCAGTACACGTATCATGAAGGGATTGACGCTGTCGCGGCGGCCGGGATAGATGCCCAGGTTTTATACGATGGGATTGCGGAGGGCGCGAGTATTGGAGACGATCTTCTTGACAATCTTAACATGGAAAACTTTGGGACTATTGTTCAGGGATACCAGGACAACGTTCAGGAGAGTTTACCGGAAGGCGCTACCCTGGAGGAGGTAACCGGCTACAGAACAATCTCTGACGCTGGTAACGGAATGCTTCCGTCGCCGGCATATAGTTTTTCAGAGGAAATACGGTTTGATTGGATACCAGCTTCTTTCTTGTACCGTGTTCGATATGAAATAGCAGGGATAGATTACACTACGTCCACGTCCGCACTTGTGAACAAGAGTGTCTCTGTGGAGTACACCCCCGCCACACAGGAGGATGCGGATAAAATAGATCAGGTCGGAGGCAGTATCTACGACGTTACGGCCTATGAAGTGAAAATGCGTCCTACGCTTCGGATCAACGGTGAAGTGGTGGCAGAGGGCACGGAAAGCGAAAAGCTCGGGGAATCTCAGATCTTGTATTCCAGTTTTATGGGGCCGCAAGAAGATGAGTGGTCTACAGACGAACGGCGGCTGACAGTAGGTGCCGGGTATAGTCTCGTTCTCGGTAGCCAAAGAATGTCTGTGGATATGTTTGATAATAGACTGGCCGCACTAGATGCCGCTGCAGCAGAATATCAGGATGACGACATTGCTCCCCTGGAATTAGTTGAGGAACTTCGGCACTTAATGGGCATTGGTTTTTTTGTTGCCACGGATACTGCCGGCGAGATAATGGCAAGAAGTAGTGGAATCGTGTGGACACGCAGGCAGGCGCACCTGATCATAGCACAAGACCTGTCTCTTAATTGTGGCATAGGTTCGGTAATTAGCGTCGGCCCTGGTCCCTGGTCTTTCGATGTTCAAAGAAATGTCCTTAATCCTGTCTCTGTCAATGGAGACGCACAGGCTGAGGTGGCCTGGTTGTTTTCTAAAGGTGCCAATGTGTCGGCAATGGAAGCTGAGGTGCTCAGGGTAGTTTTTGGGTGTGAAGTCGCTTCGGCGGCTACTGTGCTTGATGCTGCTGCACGACGTCAGTCGCAGATTTATACTATCACAGCGGATAACGCTGACGAGCTTATACCTTGTTTGCGTGTTTCCCTCGTTGTCAGAGAAAGCATTGAAGCGGCTATCGCACAGGGATGGTCTGCAATTTGTCCTAAATCGCGAGTACAGATGGAGGGGTGGGAAGGCTCCGGTTGGGTTGAGTGGGATCCGGCTACCGGCCATGCACATTTTTATATTTATGGCTCTGTGGCGGGTGATGGCTTGGCGCGATCAGCGCAAGACATTCTTGGCGGATCTATGACTGAGGAGAATCCTGACGACCCCGGAATTGGCTCCATATTGGGAGATTTAGTGCTAGGACTTCATGGACTCCAGGAACTCTTGATCCCTCTTTGGGGTATCCCTGCTTGCATGTACGGGATATATAGCACGTGGGGCGCCGGCCTGTTTGTTCGTTTGTTGGGATTGTGGGCTTTCGGTGGGTTGGCTGCATTGCTGGGTATTTGTGCTTGGCTTGTGATTGCCCCCCACCTCAAGGCTGAGGCAGTATTTTTGCGTAGACGATATCGGTATTGCGAGACAGCAAAAGTGTCTTAATCTGAAAAGGGGGTGTGTTAAAAAGGCACACCCCCTAATAAGGAGGCCGATTATGTCAACAGAACAGATCCTTTTGTGTGTATATTTCTGTATTACCATAGGGGTTACTTGGTGGGCATGCGCTCACAAGAAAAGCCATTTTTTACCGGATGGTTCCTTTGACAACAAAGAATTCAATAAAGACATGGCAAGAGGCGAATTGGTATTTGCCAAAGTAGCGGTATTTTTTCTTGGTCTATGGCTAATTGAATTATTTCTTGTCGGGATCTACATGGTGCTGGAGTGCATTTTTTAGAAATAGAGGGAGAGTGCTAGGCGGCCTTGTGCTAAGCAGGTGCTTATGGTAGGTTAGACAAAACAAAACGACATCGGATGAAATCAATTTGGGACAAAATATCGAAGTATTTCTCAAAGCAAGAATTCACCGATCCCGGCAAGATGTCTGGCTTGCTTCTCCTTGTCCTTTACGGTATTAGGTATAGCAGTGGTTGGAAAGTCGTTTTACATTCAACCACGGGCGGAAAGCATTGCGAGAACAGCTATCATTATAAAGGTCTTGCCGCAGATTTCCACTTCAAAACACCGAACGGCTCGCTGTCCTTTAAAGAGCAAGTAAAGTTTTTGCAGAAGTATCTCGTTAAGATGCAATTTGATAATTTTGCGGGGCTGGGTGCAACCCTGAATGGGTGCATTGTGGATTCCACCTAGATATAAGGGGAAAAAAAGCTAGATGGTTGAAGCGGGGCGGGGAATATTTGCCATTAACTCAATTTTAGGTAACGGTATGCTGCCATACCTTTGGCTTAAAGGAATGTTCGCGAATACGCGCCCATAACGATAAAAACGCTTATAATGCCCGACACAGTAACCGCATTCACATGTTGGGCGGTTACAGCCCGGAACTTTGCATACATGCCCCTGTGGTTTGTGTTTTAGGTGGATATGCTCGCCACTATTTTTGAATAATTGAAGATTGTCTATTTTATTATTTAGCTTGTTTTCATCTACATGATGTATTGTTTCGGTCGGCAACAATTTGCGGCCGAGGTGTTGCTCCATAA
Organism: Thermodesulfobacteriota bacterium; assembly: GCA_034718455.1. GTDB lineage: Bacteria > Desulfobacterota > Dissulfuribacteria > Dissulfuribacterales > UBA3076 > UBA3076. The sequence continues at coordinate 734 of JAYEMY010000017.1, read as the reverse complement.
TCCAGCGGTGGTGATACATTCTTTTGTTATTGCCAATACTGATGACCAGATAACCATTTTTGGCTAACCATGGGTTGCCAGGATTTTTATAAGTAGTGCCTGAACGAAAACCCCCTATTGTGAGGTTCGGGGTGGGCGGCTGCCTTCGTTTTTCTTTGTATGAGAAGAACATAACTTACGTTATACGAACTTTTCGATAGATTGCGCTTCTTATTAGAAACTTTTGCAGAATTTTGACAAACATATCCTCTTTTCTATAATAATATTAATCAATTTTTAATAAAGACTTATGCAACTAACTGTACTTTCTTCTGCTTGCTGAAGAATATGTCCAATGATTTGTATATTTCGGGCGACTACTGCTAATGCAACATATCTCTTGAAACCATTGACACCATGGTCCAAACAGCGGTCTAATTCTCCAAAGCATTGATTGAAGACTCGACAGCTGAATGCTTACGTCTGGCCTGGATAAATTCTTCTGACTCTTCCATTTCTTTGTTAATTGCTGACAACTTGCCTTTTCTGGGAAGAATGACTTTGTCAAGTATAGCTGCAAGTTCCTCTTGGTTTCTTGGGCTATGGAAGCCTTTATCAAAGCTACAATTGTTAAAATCAGAAAACCTCTTTTGGGTTGCTTCTATTATCGGAACCGCTATCTGATCATCGGTTTCCTTTTGCATTACACGATGGTGAAGAATAAAACCGTATTGATCCTTAACAATACAAACCTT
>JAYEMY010000016.1:0-20231 GCA_034718455.1 Thermodesulfobacteriota bacterium | reverse complement strand
GAACTACTCGAAAGAGATACATAATCACCTGTACCGTTAAAATCTAATGCTTCTCCTATATTTCCTGTAGTTGAAACTGCTCCATGAATTATTCCGTCGTTTCCATTGTCGGATTTGTCAAAAAGAGGATGCTCTTCCGCTAATACTTTGATTATGTTCTGATTTTCACTTCGGCCACTTTTGGTAAGTTGGGTTTCGGAAAGCAAAACCCAACGATATTAAGCTATTGTTGGGTTTCGGGGCTCCGTCTCTCAACCCAATCTACTTGATTAAGCGAATCAAGGGTCTATTTATAACCTATTGCAAATAAAGCATATTTCTAAATCAAAGTGATAGCGGAAGAGCATCAAAAAAACCTTATTGTTCATAATGCATGCTTAACAATATAATTCTTCACTGCGTCTACTTCTGCATGTAAGATTTTACATCTGCTGGGCCTGCTTTCAATTCCTTTTAATGATTCCGGTCGTTTCGGCTCCCTGCCTATGGCTTTGCGTACAGCCTCGGGAAATTTTGCCGGATGTGCAGTGGCCAAACAGATGGTGGGTCCCTGTGGTAGATCAGGCCCCAGCCTCTCAGCCGCGGCTACCCCCACTGCAGTGTGTGGGTCCAGAATATAACCTGTTTCCTTATAGGTATCCCTGATGGTTGTGATCGTTGAGGCCTGGTCTATAGAAGCAGAGGCAAAATCCTTTCTCACCTGGGCACGTTCCTCCTGACTAATTATAATTTCGTCTTTTTTATCAAGAAAGATAAATGCCTGTTTTATCCGTTCGGGTTCCTGATTGTACAGGTAATAAAGATAGCGCTCAAAATTGCTGGCGATCTGGATATCCATAGAGGGACTTATGGTGGGAATCACTTCATTTTTGGAGTAGCGGCCCTGTAGAACAAAACGAGTCAGGATATTGTTTTCATTAGTGGCAAGGATCAGTCTTCCTATATTGGGCTGAATAAGCTGTTTTGCTACATAGCCTGCGAAAATATCTCCAAAATTCCCGGTTGGTACAGAGAAATTGATTGATCCATCTCCTGTTTGCTCTTTTACCTTCAGGGCGGCATAGACGTAATATACGACCTGGGCAAGGACCCTGGCCCAATTGATGGAGTTGATGGAACCCAGATGATATCGAGCCTTGAAGTCAAGCTGGTTGAATATGGCCTTTACTATGGCCTGGCAGTCATCAAAGGTGCCTTGCACTGCAATATTAAAGACGTTTTTCTCCGGCACCGTGGTCATTTGAAGGCCCTGCACCTTGCTCACCCGCCTATGGGGATGGAGTATAAAGATGTTAATATTATCCTTTCCTCTGACCCCATAGATGGCGGCACTGCCCGTATCTCCGGAGGTGGCGCCGAGGATGTTCATGTTTTCGCCTGATTCCCTGAGAAGAAGAGAAAAAAGATTTCCCAGGACTTGTAGGGCAACGTCCTTAAAGGCCAGGGTCGGCCCATGGAATAGTTCCAGGACATAGTGTTTCCCGACTTTAACAATAGGGGTGACTTCAGGCGTGTCGAATGTGGTATAGGCATCGTGAATGAGTGCCTCAAGCTCTTTGTCTGAAAGATCATCAACAAAGAGGCCCACAATTTTCACGGCAAGCTTTGGATAACTCAGGTCTTTCCATTCATCAAGAGTGACCGAACTTACAGATGGGAGGGGATCCGGCAATAATAGCCCTCCGTCTGCAGCAAGCCCCATCATTACGGCTTCTGTGAAAGATATGGGATCAATCCCTCCGCGGGTGCTTATGTATCTCATCAAGCCTTTCCATGTTCGTGGTGTGTGTGACCGTGTTCGTGATGATGGCCATGGGGTTCAGAGGACTCAAGGGGACCTCCGGCCAGGTCCAGGGCGTGTTGCAATTCTTTAGTAACCTGTTCTGTGGCGCTTATTGCCTTTTTGAGTGCTTCCTTTACCTGGATATTGTCTGAATCTTCAAATAATGTGGCCCACCTGTCGATTTCGGTTATGTGTTCACGGTTGTGCATAATCCAATGGGGCAGTAGTACCCTCAGTTTTTCCAAATCGGTCATTTAAATTCAGGCTCCTTTCAGCATAGATATTTCAATATTAAGAGGTGTTATTATAACGTTTTATAATTTAAAGGGAACTATTCTTGAGGCTCCAATATGATCCTGTTTTTTAATAGATCAATGCGGGCAATGCGGGCGGAAATGATCTTGGGGGCATCAAATAATCCCTGTATTTTGACTCCTTCAGAACAGGGCTCTACCAGGATGGCATCACGCAATATCTCTTTTTCAGTATTGCCATTTTTAAGATAGATTGTGGATTGGCACATCTCTTCAGGTCCTTTTAGATTTTGAGAAACAGAGATTGTACTGTAGATCTCTGATTTTAGAACCGTGCGCTTAGGCCAAAGTCTATCCCAAAGCCTTTGTAACTACGTTCATCATCAGGGTGCTCAGGGGTTTCGTCATCATGCATGGTAAACCCGGAAAAGCGGGTATGGACAGTCCATCGTTTGTTCAGATAATGCATGACTCCAAAGCCAATGGTGAGCTTGCGTCGCTCGCCGCGATAGTACCACGGATCATTTTTTGGATAGTCATTTTCCTGTATCCATAAACTAACAGCTAACAGCTAAAGGCTAATAGCTCAAATTAGGTGCAACCCTGTCCGCAGTTGAAACCCTGCAAAAGCCTGTCGGCTGCCAGGGAGTGTGAAGGGTTATGATCTGACCCTTTAGCGGCCCCCTCTATATGGACTAATTGGACAGTGAAGTCCGGTGGAGATGGACGTTGTTTCCGGGACATATTATCCTCCCATAAAAATTAACAACTTCAACTTGCTTGATTTGGGGTGACATGTCAAGCCTCAAAAATCTCTCTATGTTATTTTGCAAAGCTGCTGCACCTATTCAGAAGACCGCCAGGGAGATAACATACACGCCGTACGACAGGAGAAGGGCTGCTCCCTCCCATCGAGTTACGTTCATCCCAATCTTCATAATAGGAAACAGGACTAAGGTAAAGGCCACCATTACTGGGAAATCCCTGTGGAGCAGGTCAGGGTTGATATCAACTGGGGTAATACAAGCCGTGACGCCAAGTACGGCACACAGGTTAGACAGATTGCTTCCTATTACATTTCCCAGGATCAGGTCTGTCTGGCCCTTACGGGCCGCTGCCACTGTTGTGGCAAGTTCAGGCAGAGAGGTGCCTATAGCTGTCAGAATCAAGCCGACAATGAGTTCAGGTATACCCAGATACACCGCAATGTTTTCAGCCCCCCAAACCAGTGATTTAGAACCAATAACCAGCCCGGCCAGCCCGGCCATAATCAGTACAAGGTTAAACCAAACGGCACTCTTGCGATTGAGAAATTTTTCGGATTCTACTTGTAGTGTATAGGGTTTTTTCCGGCTGTGACGATATAGTGCCAGACAATAGGCTGTAAAAGTGATGAATAAGATCAGGCCTGCCGGGCGCCCAAGATGGCCCATTGTTGCAAATGCCCAGAGAGCCGTGCTGACCACTATCAACAAGGGTATCTCTGTTCTGAGCATCCTCAGACGAACAGTCAATGGAGTAAGCAAAGCCCCCAGCCCCAGGATCAGTCCTGTATTGGCTATATTGCTCCCCAGGATGTTTCCCATGGTGATATCAGGCTGGCCGGAAAGGGCTGCCGACAATGCCACGCCCATCTCCGGAGCTGAGGTGCCAAAGGCTACAATGGTGAGGCCGATTACAATGGGACTGATTTTCCAAAGACGAGCCATGCGTATGGCTCCTCTAATAAGAGCTTCGGCTCCGCCGGAGAGAATAATCAGCCCCAGTATAAATGCTGCAGTAGGTAGTGTCCAGGACGGCATGAATGTTTAGGCTTTGGCTAGAGTTTTTCTTCAAGCATGGCGGAAATGCCATCACGCACTTCTTTTGTTACAATATCTTTGGGGATAGGGCCTTCCGGACCCACTGTCTGAACAGGGAGGCCAAAGGTCACCTTTATCCGGCCTGAACGTACCCGGATGCTCCCCTTGGGAAGCACTTTGTGGCTACCGCTTATGGCTACCGGCACTATAGGGCATCCGGCCTTAATTGCAATCAGTATTCCTCCCACCTTAAAGGGCATCAATCGGCCGTCAGGGCTGCGGGTACCCTCCGGGAAAATGACTATAGAGGTGCCTTTTTTTAATCTCTCAGCAGCTTTTTGCAGGCTGCGCAAGGCAGCCTTACCACCAGACCTGTCAATAGGTATATAACCTGCGTGATCCAGAGCAAAGCCAAACAGGGGTATTTTGAAGAGTTCTTTTTTGACCACAAAACGGAATTGTAGAGGCAATGCCTCATGCACTATAGGTATATCAAGTTGGCTTGCATGGTTGCAGGCGAATATCACAGGTTTTTCTTTAGGTATATGCCAGTGGTCCTGTACCTCTATCTTGACACCGGACGTCCTAATGATAATTTTTGCCCAGAATCTTGCAAGTCTGTGGATCCAGTTCCCTGAATTATCGACAATGCCTGCTACCAGGACAGCAGGAAAGAGGAACATAAAGGCCAATACAACTACAATGGGAGTTAAAGTAGCTCTCATAATTTTAAGGAATTAACATTGGTTTAATATGTAATCTCCGTCTTATGATGTGACCTGCAAGGTCAAAAACTCTAGTGGAACGGTCTATGATTACCGAGTCTGCACTTGCCTTAATACCTTCAAGCGCCAGAAGGGATGATTCAGGTCTTGTTGCTGTAGTGACATCCCCTTTGATTTTTGCGTATTTCATCCATTGTCTGATTCTTGCCGCAAGCTCCCCGCTCTTGGGAAGGGGAGCATCAAGAAGCACTGTAACATGGCAAGGCGGATAGTCTAAAAGTAGTCCTTCAATAAGGGACCAGGCGGCCTTTGTACGATCTGTGGGCCTGAAGCTGCGAAATATCCGGCTGATGTCCCGGACGAAATTGTCATCTGCCAGCAGCAGAGGCCTGCATTTTATGGCGCTCTCAAGAGTTATAAGTATATTGTGGCCGTCTATGATCAATTTTCCCCCTTTGATTGCCCCCACGCGCACCATCTTAGCACACCGTGCCATACTTTGCTCTTTGGTGAAAACCCCACGATAAAGAAGGTCCCGTTCTCCTTGATGAAGCTGGAAGTGGTTTCCTATAAATAAAAGGGCCAACTTCCTCGGGTATCCGCGACTCAGAAGGAAACGGAAATCCCTGGCCGCGGGTCTCAGAAGGTCTTTTCTAAGAACATGGATTCTCATAATTTACGAGCTAGTGCTTGCCTGGCCATCCTGCACACATTATTATTTTATAGTTATGAAAATACTAATTTATCCACATAAGATATTAAGACAAGATGCCCGACCTGTTGAGAGGATAGATGGAAAATTCCAGGGCCTGATCGACCAGATGCTGGAAATGATGTACAAGGCCAAAGGGATAGGCCTTGCAGCAAACCAGATAGGTGAGCTTAAGCAACTAGTGATCATGGACATAACTCCTTCTGAAGAGGGCCCGAATCCTATAATATTAATTAACCCTCGTATCACAGAATTGGAAGGAGAGGAAGTGGGTGAAGAAGGCTGCCTGAGTGTCCCGAACTATACCGCCCCTGTAAAACGGGCTCTCAGACTGCATCTGACCGGATATGACCGGAACGGAAAGGATGTCAGGATAGAGGCTGAAGGACTCCTTGCCCGGTGTATACAGCATGAATTGGATCACCTGAAGGGTATATGTTTTGTTGACCGCTTGAATCCTGTAAGTAAGGTCCTCTTCAGGAAGAAGTGGCCAAAGATCCGCCCCAAAGAGGAGTAGCTGAGCAATTTTGCAATAACATTCGTCTGGAGGTCCGTTGGAGTTATGAATTCATATAAAATTGTATTTATGGGTACTCCTGAATTTGCAGTTCCAGTGTTGAAGGCCTTAATTGAAGGTCCGAATCAGGTGGTAGCTGTAGTAACCCAGCCTGATAGACCCAGGGGGCGTGGCAGGAAGTTGAAGCCTCCTCCAATAAAAGTTTTGGCGGAAAAGGCAGGTATAGCCGTGCTCCAGCCCGAGAAGGCCCGCTCTCCGGAATTTCTGAGTCAGATACAGGACCTTGCCCCGGACCTTCTGGTTGTTGCTGCCTACGGCCGGATACTTCCTCAGGAACTGCTTGATATCCCGCGCATAATGCCTATCAATGTCCATGGGTCCCTGCTCCCTGAGTATCGAGGGGCAGCACCGATACAATGGGCCATTATACAAGGGGATACTAAGACAGGCATAACCATTATGGAGATGGATGCAGGGATGGACACAGGTCCCATGCTCCTTCAGGAAGCCCTGACCATCGGGCCGGAGGAGACCTTTGGTGAGCTATATGAGAACATGGCCGAGTTGGGGGCAGGGCTGCTTGTTCGGGCACTGAATGAATTGCACAATGACACTTTAAAACCAAGATCCCAGCCTGATGAGGGCATAAGCTATGCCCCTCCCATCAAGCCGGAGATGGCAAGGCTTGACTGGTCTCAACCTGCAAGACGTATTTCATGCATGGTCCGGGCCTTTGATCCGAAACCAGGGGCCTATACCCTTTGGAATGATCAGCGCCTCAGGCTTTATATGCCCTTTGTATTGGATATGGATGCCGCGGATATGGAACCTGGTACGGTCTGTCGTGTTGGAGATGACGGTGTGGTGATTGTTACAGAAAAAGGCTGCCTGGGTATCAGAGATCTTCAGTGGCCGGGGAAGAGGCGTATGCCCTGTGCAGATTTTTTGAGGGGCAGGCCGATTCCGGTTGGTGCAAGGTTTGAGTCGTGATTCCGTTCCCAGGGGATTAATTAATGCTCTGGATTGTAGAGATTAATATTATTGCTCTTGATCAAAAAATGGGTATTCTATAGATGTATCAATAAGTTGACCGGTTCTTTTTGATCCGGTATAAACCGGCGAAACTGAAGGGGCTTTATGGGCAAAGAACGTGTATTAATAGCAAACCGCGGAGAGATCGCCCTCCGTATTATTCAGGCCTGCAAGGATCTTGGCTTGGATTACGTGGTCCTATATACAAAGGAGGACGAATTCTCATTGCACGTTCGAATCGCACAGCAGGAAGGAAGCGGTTTTAAGAGGGCTTATCGCGTAGCCAACTACAAGGACCCCAATGAGGTTTTCTCCGTGGCGGATGAGGCTGAATGTACTGCTATTCATCCCGGCTATGGTTTTTTTTCCGAGAATTACGGTTTTGCCAGAAGGGCCGCCATGAGGACCATGCCTTTGACTTTTATAGGCCCTAAATGGGAGGTAATAAGGGACCTTGGCAGTAAGATAAACACCAAGCGCATGGCAAAGGATATCAAAGTACCGGTGATTCCGGGGTCTGATGGATCGATCTATAATGAATTGGAGGCTGAAGAGGTGGCGGAGGAGCTTTTTTTTCTCCAGAAAGAACAGGGCATTCAGCATCCATCTATTCTGGTAAAGGCCTCTGCCGGTGGTGGAGGTATGGGTATTGAAGAGGTCAGTCACCTTGATGCCTTCAGGAGAACATACAGGCGGATACAGAACTATGCCAAGCGACAGTTCGGGGATGAGGGAGTCCTGATTGAACAGTGTCTCAGAGATTATCAGCACCTTGAAGTTCAACTTTTATGCAGTTCCCATGGTGAAGTGGTGCACTTCGGGACCAGAAACTGCACTATACAGAGTGCAGGCAGGCAAAAGAGGGTAGAAGTGGCTCCCGGCTTTGATCCTGCTGTATGTGAGTATCCTTTTGATGCAAGGGCAGTCCTGGACCGGATCGTGAAGTATTCTGTACGTCTGGCAAAACACGCGGGCTATGACAACATAGGGACATGGGAGTGGATAGTATCCAGAGATGGCAGTCCCTACCTTATGGAGGTCAATACCCGCATACAGGTTGAAAACGAGATTTCAGCATGTATTTCAAGGCTAAATGGGAGTAATGAGCCTCCAAATTTGATCAGGGACCAGATAAGAGTAGCCCTTGGGGATAGACTGGGTTTTACTCAAAAAGATATATCCTTTGAAGGGACCAGCATAGAGATGAGGATTGTTGCTGAAGATACCAAAAGAGGTTTTGCACCATGGTGTGGTACCATCACACGCTTTGATTATCCGGACGAGCCCTGGGCGAGGCTTTATTCTCATGTGCCCAGAGATACGCCCTATAAGATTCCCACAGAGTATGATCCCAACTTTGCTCTTGCTATTATCTGGGGCCGGGATACGGAACAGGCCAAGGAAAGGGCCAGGCAGTTTCAGAATAGTATTATTATTGAAGGTAAAGGGGCCAAAGACGAAAGTATTATCACAAACCTTGAATACCTCTATGATCGGATTGATGACGTGCTTCAATTTTAATCACCGACAATACATGAATGCGCACAGACCGGGTACATATGGCAGATAGCGGTAAGTTACTGAGTCAACTCGCTGATCGGATCTCATATCTTATTGATATCAAGGGCAACAGTGAGTATGGCAATATCGGTGATCTTCTCAGACAGATCCAAGGGCTTCGTCAGTCTCTTTTTGAGATAAAAGAGGCGGATCTTTTTGAGGAAATCGACCGGATCGAAGATAGGGTCTCCTTTCTTGAGGATAGAGTTGCCGAGAAGCTTGGTCCTGCAGAGATTGTGAACATCGTTCGGAGCCCCCAGCGTTTTACCCTTATAGATATCCTGGAGAATGTGTACGACTCCTATACCGAGTTGGGCGGGGAGGGAGACTGTAATATTGATCCTGCTATAATGGTTGCCAGGGCTACCATATCGAGGAGAGTCAAGAACAAACTCTATAGCCATCAAGTCATGGTCATAGGTCATGAAAAGGGTCGAGGAGAGGAATACAGAAACGGAGGATGTGCCAGGCCCTGGGGAAATGATAAGGCTTTGAGGTATATGAGGGTAGCTGAAACCGAAGGCATTCCTATACATTCCTATATTTTTACCCCCGGGTCCTACCCCGTTGAAGATTACCCCGGAGCTGCGCAGCAGATAGCCCGCAATCTATATGTAATGGCAAAGTTAAAGGTCCCTTTGGTATCTTTTATTTCTGAAGGTGGCTCTGGTGGTGCTGAGGCAATAGGGGTTTCAGGTCTCAGGCTTATGGGTTCAAGGGGTTACTACTCGGTCATTTCTCCTGAAGGCGCGGCTGCAATAGAGGGGAAGATAAGAGAGGGCGAAAAGGTCCCTAGAGAGCTTGTGGAACATTGCGCCGTTCAGTTAAAGATAACTGCTGAGAACAACCTGAAACTCGGAACTATTGATCGCATTATAGAGGAGCCCCCCCTTGGAGCCAGACGGGATGATTTCCCCTTTTTCCGCAGACTTCGCTATGAGATGCTTCGTGCTACCGACGAAGTAGTATTGAAAACCAAGAACTTCCGGGCCTTTAGGGCCTATGCCTTGAAAAGGCGGGAAGAGGAGGGGAAGGATGTCCCGGAGGACTTTGATCTATTCATCAGTTGGAATCTCACAGATCTTGAGATAGAACGACTTCTTGAATTCAGGCTCAAGAAGTATATGGAGTTGGGCAAGGGGTATTTTCTTGAGAACAAAAATGTTTTAACCGATGGAATCAGGAAGACAAAAATCTTTGCCAGTAAGACTTACTATGATTTAAGGTATGGCCTTTTGCGGCCGCACAGCCGAAATGTTCAAAAAGTAATAGAAGAGGTCTCAAGTGAAGGTTCAGTGTTTCTCAGAAAGGTCACTGAGCCCGTAAGGGCGGCCTATGACTTTGTTTTCCCTCAGATGGAGCGGCCAGGTAAAGTCATACATTCCGAGGGGCCTGATGAGCGCAAATCGATTTTTGCAGAAGAGTGGGAGTCTTACGTCAGTCCGCTTGCCAACGAAGACTGTACTGTTACCTGCCCCAATGCCTCAAAATATGGATGTATGGACCTGTGGGTGCCCGACCTCTATGGGGAATTCTGCGGAGTGTGCCCCAACTGCGGCCACCATTTTCCACTTGAGTATCAGTGGTATCTTGAGAATCTTTTTGATAAAAATTCAGTCCATGAATTCAACGATTATATAACCTCATGCAATCCACTTGGTTTTCAGGGTTATAATGCCCGTCTCAAGAAAGACATAAAGCGTACCGGTCGCAATTCCAGCATGATAACCTTTGATGCGGAGGTGTGGGGGCTAAGGCTTGTTGTGGCCATGCTCTTTAGCAACTTCAGAGGCGGGACGGTTGGAACTGCCGAGGGAGAAAAGTTCGTAAGGGCATGCGACGTGGCCGGCACTACCCGAAGGCCTCTTCTGGCTTATATACACAGCACCGGCGGAATCCGTATTCATGAAGGGACGCTTGGTGTAGTTCAGATGCCGAAATGCACCCTTGCAGTGAGGGAATATAATGACAACGGTGGTCTCTATATCGTGGTCTATGATAATAATTCTTATGCCGGTCCTGTAGCGAGTTTTCTGGGGTGTTCACTCTATCAGTTCGGCATGCGTTCTTCCAGAATCGGCTTTGCCGGCCCAAGGGTTATAAGGGAGACCACCGGCCAGGATGTTCCACCTGATTATCACAGCGCCAAAAATGCCCTCAGGCGAGGCCACATTCAGGGAATTTGGGACAGACGCGAGTTTAAAAAAAATCTCCACGATGCTTTGATGACGTTGGGCGGCCCCAACCTTTATTACAAATGAGCTTATTGCAAAACTCATGGATATTAATCTAAACGACCTATTAAGGCGCTATCGTTCTCATCCCTTTGAGGACTATCCTGTAGAGACACCCCATACAGGGGTTGTATTCCTTAAAGTGAAGGAAGATCAGATAGTCAAAGGGCTTGGTGGGGAGTGGCTCCATCGACCCGGGACCCTGCTGTATGTCATTGAGAGGGAGCGGAATGTGAAGAGGATTACCGCCCTCTGGAGTGGACAGGTTAGTGGAATTCGTCTTGATATCGAGGGTCAATTTGTAGAGGCGGGTGAACTGCTCTTTTCTATCCGGCATCAACTGGATAAAGAAGAAATTATTGATCGCATTCTGACCCAGGTTCTCTACATCCTTCCTGCCCCCCAGCGGGCCAGGTACTTCCTTGCACCTGAGATTTCAGCAAAGCTGGAACAGAAGCCCAAAGAAGGTGTATCAGTGGAATCCGGGGATGAGGTGTTGATCATGTCCCTGATGAAAAGGGACACGGTTATCAGCTATGAAGGCGCCCCAGGAGCGCTTTATAAGGTCTATTTCAAGTCAGGAGATATGGTGGAACAGGGATCTCCTCTCTTGGGAATTTGTCCTCCTGATAAGCTCCGGTATGTGCAGAAAGTGATCCAGAGGATCCGCACGGAGTGGGAGAATTAGCGATTTTTGGCATCCTTCATTCGTCGGTTTACACTTAGGAACGGGAGATAAATAAGTTGTTCAACTTATTTATCTCCCGTTCCTAAGTGGCCGCTTATAATCACCACCGCGGTGGCATATTCTCCCTCATGGGAAAGGCTGACATGCCAGTTGCTTGCTCCCATGTCTGTTGCTTTTTTTAATGCGGAGCCGGAAAGGTGCAGCACAGGCTTTCCGGAAGGCTTATGGGCAATGGCCATCTGACGCCAAGTCACTCCGAGTCTCATACCTGTACCCAGGGCCTTGGAGCATGCCTCCTTTGCTGCAAAACGGAGGGCAAGCCCCTGAGCCGGCTGTTTATGCTTCATACAGTAGGAGCATTCTTCACTGGTAAATACCCTGGATAGAAATCTTTCCCCCCAGCGGTTAACTGCCTTTTCAACCCTTGGGATGTGAACCAGATCTATTCCGAGGCCCAGGATCATTAAATTACTCTAAATAACCTTTTTGGACGAGAGAAAGCATCTCCCTCACAGCTCTCTCCATTCCCACAAAAACGGCTCGCGCTACTATGGCGTGCCCTATACTGAACTCCTGTATTTCACTCACTGCCGCAAGCCTTGCAGTATTGCGATAGTTAAGCCCGTGACCTGCGTGGACACGCAGATCTAAGTCCCCGGCTGCTCTTGCTGTTGTTACTATCTGTTCGAATTCCTTGTCTTCAATATCTGGAGAAAGGGCATCTGCATATAGTCCGGTATGGATCTCTATGCAATCTGCTTCTGTCTGTTTTGCCGCCTCAATCTGATCTTTCTCAGGATCAACAAAAAGACTCACCGGTATGCCTGCATCGTGTAGCCGGGTTATGGCCTTACTTACGTGTTTTTCAAGATTTACCACATCCAGTCCTCCCTCTGTCGTGAGTTCTTCACGACCTTCCGGCACGAGGGTGACTATGTCGGGTTTTATCTCAGACGCTATCCTTATCATTTCATCTGTCGCAGCCATTTCCAGAGTGAGCCTTGTCTTTACTGTCTGTCTGAGCAACTTGACATCCCTGTCCTGGATATGACGACGATCTTCCCGCAGGTGGACGACAATACCGTCCGCGCCTGCGATCTCAACTATTCCCGCAGCCGTAACAGGGTCCGGTTCTGTGCCCCCCCTTGCCTGCCTGACTGTAGCTACATGGTCAACATTGATACAGAGATCCGCCATTGTCTTCTCCTTATACAAAGCATTTAATAATGTCTGCTCTTTACGTGTCATACGTTCTGCTTCAACCGGGCCCAGCTCATGATCTTCTCCAAGAAGATGAACAACACCATGGACCAATAACGCCTCAAGTCTTTGTTCCAGGTTCATACCCTCATTCGCCGCCTCGCGTCTTGCAGTATCTATGGATATTACCACATCGCCAAGCAGATTATTTTCCGACTGCGGAAAATCAGCTCCTTGCTGCTCAAATGAAATAACATTGGTGGGGTATGGTCTTTTCAACCAGAGCTTGTTAAGACGCGTCATCTCAGCGTCATCTACAAGAAGGATACTGAGCTCCGCATCAGGTCGCCCAATAGACCTTAAGAGTATTTCAGCCGCTCGTTTGAGGCGGAAAAGCGGCAGGGATTTTGAGTGAGTTGATCTGATCAGGACCAGCACGCTGTCTTTTGCTCCGCATTTCCTGAAGAATCGTAGGCGTTCACAGGTTCAGGGTTCACCTTTCTGTAAGGGTTCAAAGGTTCAGGGTTCAAAGGTTCATGTTAAAAGACGAACATCGAACATCGAACGTCCAACATCGAATGTTGAATGGGAAAAGATGAAGAAACAGACTTATGACCTGGAAGAAAGGCTGCTTGAGTATTCGGATATTCGTTTTTCATTCGACGTTGGACGTTCGATGTTCGATATTCGATGTTCATTTTTTTCCGTTTGCTCTTCGTCCTCATAGGCCTGGATAATCCGTCGCACAAGCCTGTGCCTTACCACGTCCTGTTTGGAGAAATTGATAAAAGCTATGCCATCTATTCCTTGCAGGATATTTCTGGCATCGAGGAGACCAGATCCACGCTTTTCAGGAAGGTCAATCTGTGTAATATCTCCTGTAATTACAGCCTTTGAGTCATAGCCCAACCTAGTAAGAAACATCTTCATTTGTTCAGACGTGGTATTCTGGGCCTCATCCAGGATGGTAAAGGCATCATTCAAGGTCCTGCCCCGCATGAAGGCAAGCGGAGCGACTTCAATAACTCCACGTTCCAATAGCCGCGAGACTTTTTCAAAAGAAAGCATGTCATACAGGGCGTCATAGAGTGGTCTCAGGTAAGGATTTACCTTTTCTGCAAGGTCGCCCGGCAAAAAGCCAAGCTTTTCTCCGGCTTCAACAGCCGGCCTTGCCAGAATAATTCTGGCCACCTTTTCCTTGATAAGGGCTGAGACAGCCATGGCCATGGCAAGATAGGTTTTACCGGTCCCCGCAGGGCCGATTCCAAAAACTATGTCATTGGTCCGTATGGCCTCAACGTAAAGCTTCTGTGCAAGGCTCTTCGGCGTAATGAGCCTCTTCCCGGAACTTACGTTCAACTTGTCAAGAAAGATATCTTTGATGTGAGCCCGTGGATCTGAACTGAGAATTTGGATAGCAAATTCCACGTCATTTGAATGGAGTGGGTAGTTTTGCTTGAGGAGTTCATAGAGCTGGGAACATGTGCGGCTCGCAAGGTCTACTCCTATGGGATCACCGGTGATGGTGATCTGGTTTCCTTTGACGTGTATAGTAACTTTTAGGAAATCTTCAATGACTTTGAGGTTTCTTCCATGTTCACCATAAAGGATTAAAGCCAGGGAATTGTCATCAAAGGTAATCATTTACTTCCTCCTCTGACAGCCAACAGCCTTTTTCGGGTTTCAAAGCACAATCCATTGAGAATACGCCTTTTGGTGCAACCTTGTCCGCGGTTGAAACCCTGCAAAAGCCTGTCGGCTGCCAGGGAGAGTGAACGGTTACATAATTGCTGTTGCTGATTGGAAACTTTTTTCATATATCCCCAAGCGCCCTGTCATACAATTTTCCCACACCATATTCCTTTCTCCTTAGGAACTTCTCCCATAGCGGGCCGATGATCTGCATCTCAGGGCGTTCCTTTTGGACTTCAAGGGCTATCTTCATCTCCATTGTACAACCGGTGCTGTAAGTGGCGTCTTTTCCTATCCACTCGGGTGGTATCTTTTCATCCATAAGTTCAAAGGCATTTTCAATATCGTCTACTGTCTGGAACTTCCACATGTCTATCAGCCCGCTCCTCTGTACAATTTCCCACATATACATTATATCATCGGCGTCCATGCCCGGCTCGAAGTGTTCTGCCGGATTTATCACTACCACCCCTTCCTGTCTTTTACGAAGGTAATCCACAAACACGTTTAGTATCTTCTTCGCGGTCTCCAACTGATGCGGTATGCTCCCGACAATAGCGCTGTAGAACAGGATCTTCTTACCCTGACTCTTTTTTATTTTCAGATCAACGACCAGGGCCTTGGCCTTGGCCCTCAGGGCTGCCTCTGAAAAACGTATGACCTTTGGATGACGTAGTTTCTCCCTGAGCGTGAGTTTGCCGGGTTTTTTACAAACCATGGACAGGGCGTCTCTAGTGAACTGGAAGCGTGACTTGATAAAACAATCGGCATCTTCCGCACTGCGGCTGATTACAGCGTCAGCTTCTTTGAAGGCCCTGGCAAATGTTACTGACGTAAGAAGTGGATTAAAGTGCTCTTGGGTCCCATCTGAGATAATATATAATGTTTTATCGCTTTTAAGCTCTTCCAAAAGCTCTTTTTTCGAGATATTCGGATTAGCGATAATCTCCGCTCCTGACAGCATCTCCTGGAGATAAGGGTCTTCGAGTACGTCATTTAATGTGACTGAATCATAGTAGAAGGCCTTTTTGACAGATAATATGACGTTGATCCCCATACGGATCAAGATCCGTATCATGGCAAGATCAAGCAGTATCTCACCGGCAGAGACTCCCATCCATAACAGATACCGTCTTTCCCTGGAATGTATCCATTTTTGGAGCGTATTTTTCAGCCATATCCAGCCTGGACCTTCTATTGGGGACTTCATCATAGGACGGAGTGTGTCTGATGTGATTTGTTTTTCACTGGTCCAAAGCTCTGAGTAGCCGGACAAGGCTATGAGACGGCGAATTTGCAAGAGGTGTATCCCAAAGTTTATATCGTCCAGCGGGGTGTCTTCCCGCAATTCCAGTCCCTTGGGGTCATTGAAGGCCTCCTTAAAATCCTCTGACTTAAGGAGTTCACATATTCTGCGATTTTTGGTTTCCTTGATTTGGGCCAACGGGCGATCAATCTCGCTAACCCTGATGAATATCTGGAGCAGCCTTTTTTCAAGTCTTAATGGGAGCATCACCAGCGAGGCGGTTTCACGCCTGAACTTCATTCCCAGAAGGCTGAGCAGAAATTTTTGCTTATAAGTATCTTTTACTACCGAGCGTACGAGCGGCTCGACACGTTCCCACACCTTTATATAGGCAAAAGTAAGGAGATCTCCCCCCTTTTTCTCTATGATAGTCTTGAAGACTTTATCTGAACAAGGGTAGTAGAAAGGCTCTTCATCCAATAATACCATAAACCTCAACTGCTCAGGTGAAGCGACTTCCTTGGGAAATACTTCGTAGGCAAGGTGGTTTTCAGTATAGAAGTTCGCAATCCAAGCGTCTTTTTCAGGATCTAAACCAGAGAAGGACTCATAGGTACGGTCCATGGGTTGGTCTGAAGTGCCTCCTTAAAACTAAGCTAAGCGATTAGCTGTTAGCCATTAGCGTTTAGCTTTGAAAAATCAAGACATTACGTTAATTAGAAATAACACCCAGCGGGTGAAAGTCATGTAATAGCAAAATATCCTATCATTAAACTAATAGCTAACCGCTAAAGGCTAATCGCTCAATTTAGGTTAAAACATCCTTTTCTTAATAAAGATAAATACCACTGTCCCGGATAATAAGAAGGACAGACCCATTGTGAGGGCAAAAGCAAAAGGTGAGCCTTGAAAAGGAAGGGCGATGTTCATGCCATAGATACTTGCAACCAGTGTGGGTAACATGAGAACCATGGTCACAGCAGTCAAGAATTTCATTACCATATTAAGATTGTTAGAAATTACAGAGGCGTATGCATTCATCATCCCACTCAGGATATCACTGAAGATTTTTGCCATTTCTATAGCCTGCTGGTTTTCAATTTGGGCATCTTCCAGGATATCTTCGTTTTCTTCGTCTACAGATAAATAACGACCGCCCTGAAGCCTAGCCATTACTATGTCATTGGCCCTAAGACCAGTATTGAAATAAACTAAACTTTTTTCAAGGTTTAAGAGTTTCAGGAGTTCAATATTTCGGAGCGATCGGTGAAGCTCTGCCTCGTATTCATTGGTCAATTTGTCTATGAGCCGGAGATGTCTTAAGTAGGCATTTGCCACCCTGAGAAAGATATTAAATACAAACCGGACCTGATCTTCAAGTAAACGTTTGGCCCATTTGGATTCCATGAGTCCTTCAAAGACCGGCGTTTCCTTGAGGCAAATCGTTATTACGATTTGGCCTATAACAATAATACCCAATGGAATGGCCTCGTAGCGGACCATATCTCCCTCATGGCGTGGGTCTGGTATCTTGATGATGATCAAAAATTGACCTTCCTCCCGTTCTATCCTGGAGGTCTCTTCCTCATCGAGCGGGTATCTCAAGAACTCCGGGAGTATTCCCAGTTCCTTCTGGACCTTGTCCAGTTCCTCAGGGGTGGGAGCTACCAGATTTATCCAACTGCCCTTGTTGATATCAGAGCAACGCTCTACACCCTCATTATTTGGCCGAAAAACAGTAAGCACTTGAAATTACACTCTTCCTCAAAAGTGGTAAAATAGAATCCTAATCTTACATTTTAAAATGACCTTACCGGCTAATCTATTAAAACTCAATCTAAAAACCACAACAGAAAAGGAAAATAACCATCTAATTGTCGGTTAGGAACGGGAGATAAATAAGTTGAACAAAAATTAATAAGATTTTTTGGCATCCTTCATAGCAAGCCAAAAGTAGTTTACACTTTTAGGGATAATATACCTCAAAAAATATGACTTGTGCGATTTGCGATTAGCTATTAGCCGTTAGGTTTTAGCTTAACAATCCGTTTTTATACAATGTTTTTAGCTAATAGCTAATGGCTAACAGTTAATGGCTGGCATCCGTCTATGTTGAAAAAGTGTAAACTACAGAATGAAGGATGCCGAATCTCTGACATGAGAGCCGGTCGTTTTTTACCAACAGACATAGGGGCGGTCAAGAGAGCCTTTTACAAAATCCATGAGTTTTGCAAAAGGCTGAAGAGTAAGGGCATGATGGTCAAATATTTGCCAAACTAACTGATAATGTCTGCTAAATCATGAAACAGTTCATCTTCCTGGTTGGCGCAATCACGCAGGATATCAGCCATGGCAGGATATGTATTTTCTTCTAATGCGCGTCCTTTGCAGTTACGCACGCCGAATAATGCAAATTCGCGCCATTGATCGCCAATTTCCGTCATCTTCCTGGAAATATTGAGTAGCCGCTTTTCTCCCAGAATTTCCGCCGCCTCTTGTAAAAAGGCCGCATAGATAAAACGAAATCCAGCGCCGCCGGTGCCGATTTCTTCCTGCATCCTGATAATGTGTCCGATATTAATGGATGCCCTGGATTTTCCCAGTTTTTCCGGCCAGTTTTCAATCCGCCCGGCCAGAAAACGGATACCTCTGACCCCGATGAGGGGAAAAGGGATTTTCAGCATGGTTTTGCAGACATCTTTTATGCCCCTGACAATAGCCGCTGCGATATCGACATGATCCGGCACACGGGTCAGGTAGTACATCTTTCCCTTTGGAGCCAGGGCACCTTGGGCAAAACGCGCCTTCATCAGGTCCATACGGGAACAGACAACCGGCTCGTCAAACACAGGGTCGCTGACAAGATATTCAGTGCCCTCCTTACCATAAACGATGATATTGTGAGCATTAAAATGGAACCTGAGCGCCGGAGGAAAGTATGGAAGCCAGTAGACGCCGGTCTGCATTCCAACCGGAATCCCTTGGTCAATAATACGGTCAAGGGCATTCATTGCCTTTTCCGGGTCCCGAAATCTGTGCATGTTTGACTGAATTCCAAGTCCTTTGGTCACTCGTTTAAGGATCTGTCCTGTAGCACCACGAAATGTCGTCAATGGCAGCCCATTGATCTTGATAAAAGGAAAATAGCCGAAAAACAGAGCAGCGCCTATGCCAAAGGCCATGGACTCAGAAATATTTATGCCATGGTGAAAGAAGAGATTTGCAGCAACCCCACTTTCGCAGTGAGCCGATTGCCGGTGTACAAAATTAATTTTTTGGTTATTGAGGGGCATTATCAAGATCAAGACTTGAAAATTCCGGAATGTCAAAAAGCTGCTCTGTGGAGACATTGAAAATCTTGGCATATCGTTCCAGGATGGAGACCTTAAGATGCATGAATACAACTGGTTTGAGATGCCGCCTCACCCTCCAGCGAGACAGACGGACATATTTGGCCAGAAGATCGGTATCCATCTGGTTTTTTACCATGTAGTATGCCAAAGGGCTCAGTTCCTTGGCCTGTATCCGCTTAATCACATCGTTTACCTGTTTACTTATGAGTTCCCATGCCTGTTTATTGGCAATATTGGCTGGTTCCCAGCCGACGCTCGGAGCCAAAACATAACGACCGTCATCGTCGATTGCATAACTGATCTCATGCCACCCATCCAATATGTCGCCGTCTTGAGGTACATTCTTTTTTAACATTTGTCGTCCTTGCAATATAACCAATCTTGATAGTACCTAAATTGAGCGATTAGCCTTTAGCGGCTAACTATTAGTTTAATGATTACAAGATGTTTTACTATTGCAAAATTAGGTATTGGCGGTTAGCGGTTAATTTGCTGCCCCGCCCGCCTTGCCTGAGCTCGCGATGGCGGGCAGGTGTTTTCCAAATAGGTTACTAACACCTAACACCTAAAAGCTAATAGCTGGTTATCACAGATTACCACACTAATCCGTGATGAACCATTTTTCAAAGCTAAATGCTAATGGCTAACAGCTAATCGCTCAATTCAGGTTGTCAGATCACCTCAGATTAAAGAAGTCTGACCATCTTTGGCCATGCCATTTCGTCACCCGCTCGCCAGCTAAACCCTGCAAGCCATGAAAGGATATGCACATATTTCAAAAATCCAGTGGGCTTTTTGTCTCCTTGATTGTGACACTCTTGACGGTATGCGTATAAATCATGGTGGTCCTGACATCACGTAACCGTGCTTATTATGGAGTAACCGGCAATTATAAGAGTATCCATAACTATGCATATGAAGTGCGAAGGATACTCTTTAAATGGTTGGGGAGAAGAGGCAAGCGAGGTAGTCTGAATTTCAAGAAATTTGGTTTATTGCTTTAGCGCTTTCCACTACCTACTCCACGTATTTTGGTGAACTTATGGTAATTTCAATGTGAAGCGTACTGTAAGGTCTACGCCTTTCTGGCGACAAAGCTCCTGGAGGAGTTCACTGCATCGCCTCCTAATTTTGCCATACAGCGTCTTGCACCGATCTTTGGGCACCCATACGACATGGTATTTACATTTCCACGTTACATGGGATAGATTTTGAATATCTCTCATTAAAACCTCCTTCCCGACCTGCCCTTAGGGGGCCCTCGGGAAGGAGGTTTATCACGCCTGACCGGCAAAGCCTATTAGGATCACACCAGCAGAGCTGGTGATTTAAGCCGATTAATTACTTTTTTGTTATCAATATTTTTTATTTGTGGTATTTAAACGTAAAATCATACAATTATTTGTTAGACAGCAGCAAAGTAGGGACGCTCT
>JAYEMY010000015.1:0-5859 GCA_034718455.1 Thermodesulfobacteriota bacterium | reverse complement strand
CTTCCATATCCCATGCCCCTTTAGCTGCAAGGTGAGCCAGGAATGCCAGTTCGCACGACAGGTGATCAGCCGGTTCAGCGCCGCAGCGCGGATAGAAGCCGGCTGAACGATAAAAGGCCTCGGCCTCGACGAGACCTCGACCACAGAGAGAGCTGTCTCCACCCCGGTAGATAGAGGCATAGGGGGGTGCCGGCACCCTGGGTACAGCAGAGATAAAGAGCCTGGTATAGGCCTGGGCAAGTTCGGAGAAAGATAAATTTGGACAGAGGACAAAGGGATCAGGAATATTCAGGCCCTGATGACTCAGTTCGGCCAACATGGATTGTATGAATGAGCGGGTCAAAGGAGTTACGAGCTCATCTGACGGGAAATCTGTAAGGGTATGAAGGAAGGCGTAAACATGGGCTAGTTCCCCTGCGATAGGATCTTTTGAGAAAGACTTTCTCTTATGCATTTGGATGACGCCTGGATTCTCCTGAGGGACTGCCATGGACTTCTTATGAAATCCTCGATAACTTCTACATTAGAATAATAAATATTTCAAATAGGAAATATCAATAGATAGCAAAGAAGATTATCGGAATTAACGATGAGACCGAACATCATGGTGATCAATCCATTTAAAAGAAGTATAAAATGGTTACGATCTATAGATTCAGCATATGCTTGGTAACTTCATTATAGGGATTCCCAATTTGACAGATTGGAAATCCTTCTGTATTTACCATTCATAATTTATGAAATATTCACATACGGAGCCCATCAATGTACCAATTTTTCGGTTTTACCTGACTTGTCTATAGACATTCTGCCCGTGTTCGGTAGGTGGGGTCAGGCCGAAGAATCAAGTCTTATCTGCATCATTTTCCCAGAAATTCATCCTTTTTTAGCCTCTTTCAGCCTCGCCCTTGAACCATTTTAGGTCAGGCACATCGCGCACAGGCACACTGTTGCTTCAGTTTGCAAGACCGGGAGGAATCTCGGTTTCCCAGCCATTCCAACTCCAGGAGAGATGAGAGATGGAAACAATAAGAATCCAGAAAGTGAGTGAAGAGCTCAAAGATTATTTCAGCAACTACAACCTGAATACCTGCTTCACTTGCGGCACATGTTCCGGCGGTTGCCCGGCCACTGGCACACCGGAGCTGGAGGGTCTTGACGTCAGAAAGATCCTCCGGATGCTTGTCTTTGGCATGGTCGAAGAGGTTGTCTCTTCTGATTTTCCCTGGCTTTGCACCGGTTGTGGGCGTTGTGTCCATGCATGTCCCATGGGAGTCGACATCGTATATCTCATGAAAAAGATGAAGAGTCTGAGGCCGCGCGATCAGGTCCCTGGGATCGTTCACAAGGGTGTGGAGGCGGTTTTGGCCACTGGGAACAACATGAGCATTCCCAAGGCAGATTATTTTTACCTCATGGCAGACCTGGGCCAAGAGATGGCAAAAGAGGTGTGCTCTGGATTTTATGCCCCGATTGATAGAAAAGGGGCCGACGTCTTCTTCTGGCCCAATTCCAAGGAGGTCTTCGCTGACGATGACGACATGAAGTGGTGGTGGAAGATATTCTATGCAGCCCGGGAAAACTGGACCTCGCCCTCTGAAAACTGGGAGGCCGTGGACTGGGGGCTGTTTACAGGCAACGATGAGGCAACAAAGACCCTGGCAAGACGGAAGATCGATTTCGTGAAACAGAAAGACGTAAAAAGGATGATCATGCCGGACTGTGGCGGCGGTTCATTTGGCTGCCGTGTGGGTATGAAGGCATGTAAAGAGGAAGATCCATCTGCCCAAGTGGAATTTGTTTATCTCTATGAATACCTGATTGAGCTGATCAAATCGAGGGAGAAGGAGCGGGCAACGCCCAGTGGGAGGCCCTTGGTATTGATCATTTGGCAGAGGAGTGGTAAGTGTACAGAAATAAGTGTCGTTGCATGGTCAAAATAAACAAGAAATACTACCATAAAAGAATCTGCCAGGTTCGTTTACTATTTTTGGGCTTGCTCCTGCTCCACTAACCACGTCCCATTCGTAGGAGTTGGCTACGGCATACTTCCTGTCAAAGATGTTATTAACGCCCACATTAAATGTCAGATCTTTATACTGATATCCTGCTCTGGCATTAACCACATCCCAACCCTTCAACTCCTGTTCTCCCGCGTCGATATCAACGTCGTCAGTACATCTGGAGTGAATCAATTCCAATATTCCGAAAACTTTAGAATTGTCGTAGTGCAGAGCAAGTTTGGTTTTCAATGGGGGAATTTGAGCAAGATTTTCATCTTTATTATTAAGGGGTTGAGAGTCTTTTCTCCCTCGTTGATAAGCTGCTGCCGCTTCTATGGAAAGATCATATCCTATACCTACAAGAGCCGTTACGTCAGCACCGTAAATATGGGCATCTATGTTCGTCCAGGTCTTGGGGGGCGCCTGTTGATAAATATAATCCTTCAACCAACTGTAAAACCCCTTTATTTTGAAGTTCACTCTGTCCACATTAGTCTCAAATCCAAAATCAAGTTCCGTATTTTTAGTTGCCTTTAAATCCGGATTCCCATAAAATCCAGTGCCAGCCTGAAGATAACGTTCAACAAGAGTAGGCGTTCTGATACTATGCCCAACTCCCCCAAAAAAATTAGACTGTTCGCTGATGTAGTATTTTGCTAAGAGATATCCACTGGCAAACGCATCCCTATCTTTATCAGTGTCAGTCAGGATCTGGCTATACCTAAGCTTCCCATTTACCAAGTCATTGGCTTCTGTTTCAAAATAGTCACCGCGAATACCGCAACTCACGTACCACTTATCACTGTTTTTTTCCGCCTTTAAATAGAGACCTAAATTAAGAGCGTCTGCGTCAGGGAAGAAATCGGGTTTTGTTACCACGCCAGTGTCGTTATTGATCTGGTATCCATCCCAGTTGCGGTAATATATATCAAAACCATAGGTAAACGTAGCAAGGTCTGTTGATTGCTCGTTTTCTGTCTTTCCCCCAATAATGGTTGTTTCCACGTGATTACTCAAATAGGAGGTAGTTATTCTATATTTATTAGAGGGATTGTGCTTTATCTTGTTATAATATAAAGAAAATTTTAAGTTCTTTGAAAGATTTCCCAGATCAGTGATGATATATTCAACAAGGCTTAGGTTTGTTCTTTCAGATTCTGTATCCATTCCCACCCTTGGGGTCATAATATCCTTGCCATCTCCATAAGTATGTGAGAAAAGAATAGTTTGATTTTTTGTCGGACTAAGTTGCAGTTTACCCCAGGTATCATGCTTCTTAAACGCTTTCATATCTTTGCCTTCCGTATTGTAAGTAGGATTAAAACTGCTAATCTTATTGCCAGCGCCATCTTTATATTGAGCGGATTCAGAATAATTATAGCCGATTAATCCCTGAATCATTTTATTACCACCTGTAAAGTATCCACCTGTACTCCAATAATCATAACTGCCTGCTTTACCAAGGATTTCACCATTAAATCCTTCTTGTGGTTTTTTTGTAACTACGTTGATGCTCCCCCCAAGCGCCCCTGCCTTGGTTACATCAAACGGCCCCTCACTTACTATTATACGGTCAACGGTTAGCAAACTGATATGGGAAAGGGACGGATCTTTCCTGCTACCACAAGCACCTTCAACAATAGTATCGTCTACAAAAAATCTCAGGTTTGACTGACCAAAACCCCTTAGGGCCACCTCATTTCCATAGCCGCTTTTTCGAATCATGGTAGCTGTTACCATTTCATCCGAAAGGATTTCTGCTAAATCCACAACCTTGTGTATTTTAAGGGCCTTACTCTCTATCCTGCTCTCTTCAACCCCTTCATCTTTTTCTGCTGTTACAATAACCTTTCCCAATTTAAATGTTGTTTGACTAAGTTCTTCTGCATATATCAACATTCCTTGAGTGAGAAACATAAATAAAAAAACTAAACCTCCTAGTAACCCCCGCCATAAATAACGAGGCATCTTTTGAGGAACAAAATTCATAATGAGCTCCGTGCGTGACAGGTGCAGGTGACAAAGTCCAACAAACGAAATCGGAAAAAAAGAAAAACCATGCTACACGTAAGCAACTAACCGGAAACTACTAATGTTCTACTGGTAATACATGATTTTTTTCAGAAGGATGCCACCAAACATGGCATTCACTACAAAGTTTCGCTTGCGAAAAGCAGTCATGACAATATAGAGGTCCACCACCTCGGGCCTGATTAATGCGGATAAAGTCCCCTTCTCCGGTTTTGTTATAATCACTTCTGCATGTGATATCAGTAACCTGAACTCCACAATTTGCACAACGACCAATGTAGTGGGCATCAAGAAGGCTTTTGATGTCCAATGCTTGAGCTTGTGACATTCTCCCGCTTCCGCCACAGGCAGGACAAGGGATAGCTATCTTGGCCCTTATGGCATCACGAATAAATTCGGACCGATTTGGCAAAGATTTCAAAAGCAGAGCCATTTCTTCATCTACCTTAAAAGTTACAATGATACTACTACGGTTCTCATCTGATTCTTTTTTCTTCACACTCCCCCCATTTTTTATTTTGAGGTAATAAATATTATTACCAATGTCAAGAAAAAGACCGCATTTCTGTTCTTTCAGAAATCAGGATCTGTATCAAGATGAGAATATCCATAGTGAATTGTTCACTTCCTCTCTGTCGGACGAACCGTTGAGCAGTCTGGATTGGCAGACCTCTCGGTATTTGAGATCTGAGCTCAAGGGCATTCAACGACAGCTTGGCATTACCACTCTATCATGACCTCACCGAGGCAAAGGAGGTTGCCGATAGAATGGCCATCATCCTTGAAGGACGGATAGAAGGGATAGGGAGGCTGGAAGACTTGCATCCCTTTTCTTACCAATTCTTTAATCTCTCCCAAAGACAAACAGCTATGTAGAAGAGAAAAAAGTGGTCAGATATTGCTTCGCACGTATTTCAAGGCCGCAAGGAGCATATATCTCATAGACAAATCCAATAGCTCTTTTGTTTTGCATTGATAATATCTATTTGACCTATTGATTATCTTGATATAAAGATTGTTATCAATTTCACAAAGGAGTCCATGGCGGCCCCTTAAGATGCTTCTGCCTGCATCCAGTGGACGCAGGAGAATCTTTTTAGTGCACGATTTCAGCTTAAAGGAAGCATTATGAAAATATTGGATAGTATAAGAAAAAAACTCGGACCTAGAAAAAAAGAGGCACTTGAAAAGGGCAAAGGCTTGATCATCTTAAACGAAGTGTCAGAGGCCATGCAGGCAGAAAAGATTCTGAAAGGCTTTGGTTACGGGGTGAGGGGGGTGGCTCCTCCCCCTGAGATTCGGAAGGGCTGTGACCTTGCAGTGGAATTCAACCTCGTTGATCAATTGGGCGTGGAAAGGCTCCTCAAAAGGAGCGGGCTTAATCCCTTGGACATAGTAGCCCTGGATAACTTATCTCAGAAGCCTTTGGATATAACCAAGGAAAAGGACTTTGGAAGGTATCTTATGGTGACGGCAGCCAATATGAAGATAACAGTGGATAAACAAAAAGGGACTATCGTAAACATTTCAGGTGGAGGCTGTCCCGATGTTCCCTATTTGGCTGTAAGCCTGGTAGGAAACAACATAACGGAGGTGGAAAGTCCCGGAGAGAATGGCTATTCCCTCTGTGCATATATGTTAGAAAAGGCATATGAGAAGGCCATGAATATGGTTAACGCTCAGCAGATAAGGGAGAGTGCCTGATCTTGTTTGCTATCATGGGTACCCTCCCTTTTGATGAAATGGGACTAAAGACAGGGAAGGCAACATTCGAAGGTGGACACCTTAAAGTAGAGGATTTTGAGGTCACGCCCAGCTTAGGCAC
>JAYEMY010000014.1:0-5880 GCA_034718455.1 Thermodesulfobacteriota bacterium | reverse complement strand
AAGCATGGAGTTAATGCTTCTTGATGATGAAAGGAAATATATTCTAAATTTCCGTATTTTGAGTTCGTTTTTGTGTGTGCAGCGACGTGAACAGTTCGCACGTCGGCGTTTCTCAATCCCCATCCTTCATTACCTTCTTTGGGATTTCGCTAATATCTTCACGAATGACATATAAGATATTGAACTCCTTCTTCAGTTCCTCTAGCAAGGTCTTAAGCTGTTCATCGGATATATCCCTGATCCGAACATAGACCTCTCTCCTCCCGGAGGATACGTGTTCCTGGCAGGTAAGGATACTTGCCAATCGCGCTTCGTGAGAGCGAATTATGTTAACCAGCTCGTTGAGGGAGCCGGGATGGTCCTCAATGTCAAAGGCTAACTGTATGGGGCTGCGATATATCCCGGTTATACTGACCATGACTTTGAAGATATCAGTCTGGGTGATCATGCCTACTACCTGGTCCTGATCATTAATAACCGGCAGGCCTGAGATCCGGTTCTCCAGCATTATCACCGCGGCCTTCTCAACGGAATCGTTTTCCCTGAGAGTCAAGGGATGGGGCGTCATTATATCTTTGATCTTTGTTTCAGAGAGCAGGTAATAAAGCTCATGGTCATCCATGGATGCGTTCTTTGAAGGTGCGGCATCCTTTATGTCTCTGTCGCTTACAATACCCACTATGCGATCTTGTTTAACAACGGGTATCCGCCTGATACTATGCTCCTTCATGAGTTGGCAGGCCTTCATTATTGAAATATCTTCATCTATAACTATCGGCTCAGTGGCCATCCATTGCTTAACAAGCATATCTTATTCTCCTGGTAAATCCTAATGTTGAGCGATTAGCTGTTAGCCATTAGCTTTTAAAAATGGGTAATACCTAATTTTGTAATAGTAAAACATTTTGTAATCATTAAGCTAATAGCTAAAGGCTAATAGCTCATTCATTCATTGAGATGATATTGCAACTGCGCAGACCTTATACTCCGGTGTCTGTGCGATTTCGTCAACTCCCGGGCTGGTCAACAGATTCGTAGGCGTCTCCGGGAAATGGAAGGCCATGAATACTGAGCCGGGCCGGCTGCGCTCGGTCACCCTGGCCCGAACTGCGAGTTCTCCGCGCCTTGAGCGTACAATTACCATTTCACCATTCACAATGCTTTCGCGTGAGGCGTCGTCCGGATGGATCTCCACTTCTTCCTCAGGCGCCAGCCAGCGCAGTCCTTCACAGCGCAATGTCATGGAACTATTGTTATAATGGACCAGACGTCGGCCTGTTATCAATATAAAGGGGTATTCCTCATCCGGCGTCTCCATAGTCTCGACATTTGGCAGTACTGAAAACCTTCCCTTGCCCCTGGTAAAGGTGTCACGATGAAGAATAGGGGAGCCGGGATGGTCTCTGTCTGGGCATGGCCAGATCAGGCCTTCGCCGTCCAGCCGGTCATAGTGTACACCGCCCATAATCGGGGTGCAGCGGGCGACTTCTTCCATGATTTCGGCTGGACCGGCATAGGCCATATGGTATCCCATGGCAGCGGCCAGCCGGCAGGCGATCTCCCAGTCAGGCAGCGCCATACCCGGCGGCGACACTGCCTTGCGGATACGACGTACCCGCCGTTCGGCACTGGTAAAGGTGCCGTCCTTTTCGTAAAAACATGCAGCAGGGAACACCACATGGGCCATTTTTGCCGACTCAGTCAGGAAAATATCCTGGATCACTACCATATCCATGGCCTCAAAGGCCTGGCGCACAGCGCCGGTATTCCCCTGGGTCTGCACCGGATCATAGCCTACACAGTACAGTCCTTTGAATTTTTCATGCCGGGCCGCTTCATACATCTCCGGCTCGGTAAGGCCGGGATTTGCAGGCAGTTCCAATCCCCATGCCTGTCTCAACCGTTCCCTGACTCTGTTGTCCGATACGTCCTGGTAGCCCGGATAGACATAGGGAAGCGCTCCCATATCGCAGGAGCCCTGGACATTGTTCTGGCCCCGCAAAGGGCAGATACCTGCATTGGGTCTGCCGATGTTGCCGGTAGCAAGGGCCAGGTTGGCAAGGGCCATGACACCTTGAGTGCCGTTCCTGTGCTCCGTGACCCCCAGGCCATAGAAAATCATTCCCTTCTCAGTACCGGCATACAGGCGGGCCGCGGCCTCCAGGAGTTCAGGGGAAACTCCTGTCCGGGCCTGCATGGCCTTTGGTGAATAGTCTTTTATGTGTTCACGCAAGGCATCCAGCCCTTCGGTCCGGGATTCGATGAAGTCCCTGTTTTCCAGCCCTTCGGTTAGAATGACATGCATGATGGAATTTAGAAGAAGGACATTGGTGCCGGGGACAAGCCGCAGCCAGATATGTGCCAATGCAGCCATTTCCGTGCGACGGGGGTCTATGACGATCAGCTTGGCACCGTTTTTCAGGGCCCGCCGGACCTTCATGCCTACTACAGGATGTGCCTCACTGGTGTTGGAACCGCAAATCAGCAATACCTTAGCCCCTTCGATATCAGCGAGGGAATTGGTGGCGGCTCCGCTGCCCAGGGCAATCCTCAATCCGCTCACAGAAGGCGCATGGCAGACCCTGGCGCAATTGTCCACGCTATTGGTCTTAAAGACAACTCTGCACAGTTTCTGAAGTACATAGTTCACTTCGTTTTCGCACCGGGAAGAGGAAAGAACGCCCAGCGCATCAGGACTGTGCTGTTCCATAATGCGTCCAAAGCCCCTGGCTGCAAAATCAAGGGCTTCCTCCCATGTGGTCTGCCGGAAGGGTTCCTCCCTGTTTTCACGGATCAATGGATAGGCAAGACGTTCCGGATGGCGGTAAAAATCAAAGCCAAACCGGCCCTTGACACACAGGTCCCCGTTATTCGGCGGCTGATCGGGATCAGCCTTTACCTCAAGCAGCACATCTTGCTTTACATGCAGATCGACATTGCATCCGGTCCCACAGTAAGTACAGACGCTGCGGACAGCCTCCGTCTCTCCGGGCAGCAATGGCACGGTCAGCGATTTTTTTGTAAGGGCGCCAGTGGGACAGGAGTCGACACAGGCCCCGCATGAAACGCAATTATCATTAAGATTGATTGTAATTGCGCTTATTTTGCCGTTATCTTCCTTATAATCCAGCTCAAGGGCATCGAACTCACAGCTTCGTTCACACCGAAGGCATATTACGCATCTGTTGGGATCAGCAGTAATAAAATGATGATTTGTATTGACAGGAGCGATTAAGCGATCCGGCGATTTCGAGGCATCGACCTTATGATCTCTGCACATTTCACGGTATGTGCATTTGGAAAGGCCCGAACATCCGCATTGCAGACACCGCTTTGCCTCACGTAAGGCCATCTCTTCGGTGAATCCCAGCTCCACCTCGTCAAAATCACCAATGCGCCGCTCCGGAGGACGAACCGGCATGCTTTCGCGCATTCGGATGGAATAACCGTCGAAATTTCGCATATCAACATTCTCAAAACGTTTTCCTTTTGAGAAATTCAGCCGGCCGTCTGCCGGATGAGCCACAGGAATACCGGTGATCTCCAGATGTATTGCTTCTGCGGCCCTGCGGCCCGAGTCCACGGCCTGTATGACGGAACGGGCCCCGGTAGCCACTTCGCCACCGGCAAAAACACCCTTCACGTTAGTCCTCATTGTGGTGGGACTGACCTTAATGATCTTGCGTGAAGTAAGATTGAGCCCGGCCTCAATTTCGCCAAAATCCTTAAAAGAGTCATCCCCCTCCTGGCCAAGCCCTGCTATGACTGTATCGCCGTTCCACATAAGCCGGGATGCCTTCATGACCACAGGATGCCTGATCCCTTTTTTATCCGGTTCACCCAGGACCGTTCTTGCCATTTCCATCTGCAACCGGTCTTCCCTGCGGGAAAGACTCACGGGCACGGCCATCAGGAAGAATTGGACCCCCTCGTTCTCAGCCTCTTTAACATTCCTTTCCTGGGCAGGCATCTCGACCCGGGACCTGGGATAGATCACCATCACATCCCCAGCCCCCAGCCGTCTTGCACAGCGGGCGGCCTCAACGGCGATTTTGCCTCCGCCAATGATCAACACCTTGTCGCCCAAAGCCGGTGTCTTGCCGGTCTTAATCTTACGCAAAAATTCGAGTCCATCCCTTGCCAGTTCGCCACCTTCTATGTTTAGGGACTTCTGCCTGGCCATGCCGGTTGCTATAAAAATTGCCTCGAATCCCTGATCCCGCAGATCCTGCAGGGAAAAATCCCTGCCCCAGCGCCTGCCGGTCCTGACATGGACGCCCATATTAATGATAGACATGATCTCAAGGTCCAGGTCTTTTTGCGGCAGTTTGAAGTTGGGAATTGCATAACGCACCAGGCCGCCCAGCTTTTCTTCAGCTTCAAAAAGGGTGACTGCATGACCCTGCTTGCGAAGATAGTATGCTGCAGAAAGACCGGCAGGGCCGCCGCCGATAATGGCGACATTGTGGCCTGTGGCAGGCGTCAGGACTTCGGGGACCGGATCCAGGCCTTTTTTTGCATAATCCACCACAAAGCGCTTCAGGTGGTTGATGGCTATGGACTCGTCCACCAGCACTCTGCGGCAGCGGGTCTCACAAAAACGGGGGCAGACCCGGCAGACGATACCGGGCAGAGGATTTTTTTCCTTGATCAGTCGAAGGGCCGCTCCATACTCGCCCATGGCAATAAAATTCACATATCCCTGTACATTGATCCCGCCGGGACAGGTAAGATTGCACGGGGCCTTGCAGTCGCCATAGTGGTGAGATGCCAATTGCTGGAGACGTTCTTTCCTGTGGGTTTTTAGCTCCGGAGTGGTGGTCACCACCACCATCCCTTCTGCAATCTGCGTCCGGCAGGCGCGGGATCTCTCGCCATTCACGTCTACCAAACATAGGAGACAGGGGCGCTTCGAGTCCTCAGCCCCCGGCAGGTGGCAAAGATGTGGAATATTAATCCCGGCATTGGCCGCTGCATCAAGCACGGTTGTGCCAGGAGAAGCGGCAATGCTCTGTCCGTCAATAGTAAGAGATATTTTCATTTTGATTCAGGCTTAGGTATTATAGTAAGATCTGTATCTGACCATCCTTAAGAAATAAACTGTATTCAATCTTACTCAACAGGTCAAGGCGAGTCAAAATTTCATGTTTTTTGTGTGTCTAAACATGATTTTCATTTATCCTGACAATCCTGTTAATCCTGTCAAAAAATGGAAATTCCTATACTATCAAGTTAGTTAATCTCTTAAACCTTCAGCTATACTGATGGTCCCAGCTTTGCTATGCGGGTAAGTGGGAGTATTTTTTCACCGCCCGCTTCGCTCAAGACGCAAAGTTCGCAAAGAAAAGATATATTTTTTCTGCTGAGAAGGCAGAAAAGAATATGCTTACGCAAAAACCATTTGAGGGAGGTTACCGAGCTATTGAAAGAACTGGAGGATTGAATCATGACACTTAAAACAAAATCTTTTGACATTGCCGAATATCTGAACACCCCTGAAGAGATTCGCAGCTTTCTGCAAGAGGTTGCCGCCACTGGCGACGAGTCCGACTTCATTCATGCCTTGAATACCGCTGCCAGAGCAATAGGTATGACCGAGGTCGCTAAAAAAGCCGGAGTCACCCGCGCAAGCCTATATAAGTCCCTTGCCGAAGACGGCAACCCTAAATTTGTCACAATCAGCAAAGTGACAAAGGCACTTGGCTGTAAGCTGGCTGTTGTTTAAGGTGGTATTCAAGCACAAGGTCGAAATTTTTGGACCTGTGCGGTTAAGAAACTATTCAAAATCAATCACGAAAACACGAAAGTACGAAAACACGAAAACACAATGATACCTCAAATTAGTTGACACCCCGCCTTATCTTCAGAGCGGGTTTTGCA
>JAYEMY010000013.1:0-5902 GCA_034718455.1 Thermodesulfobacteriota bacterium | reverse complement strand
CCTGCTAATGAGAATTGGCCTTCTTCTGCAGCAGGGGCCTTATTGTTTACACTAAGTATGCGTTTAGCTGTTAGCCATTAGCGTTTAGCTTTGAAAAATCAGGGCATTACGTTAATTAGAAATAACACCCAACGGGTGAAAGTTTGTAATAGTAAAACATCCTGTAATCATTAAACTAATAGCTAACCGCTAAAGGCTAATCGCTTAATTTAGGTTACAACCAAGGGACTGGCGGTAAATGTCTGACTCTAAACACAAGAATAAAGACCAGGGCCGAGATCAAAAGCTTCGTGAAGATGAGCTGATACTCAAAGTCACAAAGGAAATAGTGGTAAAATTTATAGAAATGGGAAGGATTACACCTACTTCCTTTGAACAGGTCTTTGAGCATGTATACCGGACAGTAGCATCTGCCCAATCAAGGCATAGCAGGTAACCATATTCGTAACCGTTTACTGGTTCAAATATTGTTCAAGTTCACTGAGTGAGGATTCATTTTTTGTCTTGACAGCCGGGTTTTCTTGTGATAGTTCAATCCACCAAAGTCAGTGATGTTAAACATGGACAAGGGCTAAAAACAGTACCTTGACTTTGAATGTGGAAAAGAATATACACTGATACCATAATACTTGAATGATAAATTTTTCCTAATATGTTGCTGAAACTGAAGTGTGATTCAGCGATTTTTGCACTATTAACGGTTTAGGATTTATCTGGGAGAGGAGGGCTATTGACATGATGAGCGGTTTTGAGACCATTGTCATGTATCTTGGCATGTCGTTGCTGGTGGTGATCATCATGCTTGGCGGAGCTTACATCCTTGGGCCTTCTCGTCCATATCCCGCCAAACACAGTACTTATGAATGCGGTGTGCCACTCCTGGACCCCAGTCGCACCCGCTATGATGTCAAATATTTCCTTGTTGCAATACTCTTTCTAGTATTTGATTTGGAAACAATCTTGATCTATCCCTTGGCTGTCAGATATCGGGAATTGGCTGCAATTGGGTGGGGTGCTTTTTTTGAAATATTCGTTTTTGTGGGGGTCTTGTTGGCCGGTCTTGTTTATGCGATTAAAAAAGGCGCTATAGAGTGGGATTAGGGGGATAAGGCGTATGGCAATTGATGCATACAATGGTGGTGGATGGATAGCCACCAAGCTGGAGTGGCTGATTAACTGGGGACGGAAAAGATCACCGTGGCCTCTCCCTTATGGTACTGCCTGTTGTGGTATCGAGATGATGTGCGCTCTGGCCGCAGGTTACGATATGGCAAGATTCGGGGCGGAGCGACCCAGCTTTTCTCCGCGTCAGGCAGACGTGCTGATACAGGCAGGGACCATAACTTTGAAGATGGCCCCTGCGTTCAAAAGGATATATGACCAGATGGCTGAACCCAGATGTGTTATTTCCATGGGTGCCTGTGCTTGCAGTGGAGGCGTTTTCAGGACCTATTCTACGCTTCAGGGTATTGACAAGCTCGTGCCTGTGGATATTTACATTCCCGGGTGTCCTCCAAGGCCTGAGGCCCTGTTGCAGGCACTATTGATGTTTATCGAAAAGACTGAGAAGAGTCAGCCTATCACACGTAAGAAGCACTCTGACTTATTGGTGGGTACCTAGCCATGGATCTCAAGAAGAGAGTGGAACAGTGTCTCGGGCCGAATAATTTTGTTGTGGCCATGATTGAATGTCAAGGCGATCTCAGTGTGGAAGTTCCAAAGAGGAGCGTTGTTGATGTGATGCGCCTTTTGCGGGACACACCTGATCTCGGTTTTAATTTTTTAAGTGACTTGTTGGGGGTGGATAATCTCGACCTGAATAAGCCCAAGAAAAAGCCCAAGAAGAAAACAGAAGAAGGTGAGGGTGCTGAGACAGAAGAAGAACTAAAAGAGAAAGGGCCGCTTCCGCCCCGCTATGAAATAGTTTACCTGCTGCTTTGCCTTGAGCGAAATGAGCGTTTGCAGGTGAAGGTGCGCGTGGAAGAGAATGATATGGAGGTGGATACCCTGACTCCTGTGTGGAAGGCCGCAGATTGGCCTGAACGGGAGGTGTTTGACATGTTCGGCATACGCTTTAAGGGCCATCCCAATCTTAAGAGACTCCTGATGTGGGACGACTTTCCGGCATATCCCCTTCGCAAGGACTACCCCTTGGAAGGGCAGGGGGAAGAACGTCACCTGATATACGACGATTAGGAGAAATGAAGGTGAATCAGAATCCCACTCCTCAGACCAGTCACGATACAGGTGACTACGTAACCGTAAATATCGGCCCTTCTCATCCGGCCATGCATGGCACTCTTCGTGTGGTCGCTCTGACCGACGGAGAATCCCTGATAAAAGTAGATCCTGAGATAGGATATCTTCACAGGGGCGTGGAGAAACTGGGTGAAAGTCTTACATACCATCAATTTATTCCTATTACGGACAGGCTCAACTACTGTTCCGCCATTCCTAATAATGTTGCATACGAGATGGCCGTGGAGAAGTTGATGGGTGTTGAGGTTCCTGAGAAGGCTCAGCTCATTCGGGTCATCATGATGGAACTTGCCAGGATCGCAGATCACCAGGTCTGCATAGGCATACTTGGCGTGGACCTTGGGGCTTTTACGCCATTTTTCTATCTTATCATACAGCGTGAAGAGATCTACGAGATATTTGAGTGGTTCAACGGCGCAAGGCTGACAAACACCTTCGGTCGTATCGGCGGAGTGGATGCCGACCTGCCTGATGATTTTGAGCAGAGGTGGGAAGAGCTCAAGCCCGGTGTGCGAAAGGCCAATGATGAAACCGAAAAGCTCCTTACTCACAACCGTATCTGGATGGACCGTACCATAGGCATCAGTGCCTTTTCAGCAGAGGACGCCCTGAACTGGGGCTTTACAGGTCCCTGCCTGAGGGCATGCGGGGTCAAAAGGGATTTGAGAATAGATGAACCCTACTGCATGTATGATAAATTCAAGTTTAAAGTACCGGTTGGAAAAAATGGAGACGTATTTGATCGTTATATCGTGCGTATGATCGAGATGGAGGAGTCCCTCAAGATCATTGATCAGGCATACAAACTTTACAAGGAGATGCCGGCCGATGCCCCTCTGATGGCAAGGGTGCCCAAGGTCATCAAACCCCCGGCAGGCGAGGTGTATAGTGCTTTGGAGTCTCCCAACGGGGAGCTGGGCTTCTTTGTAAAGAGCGACGGTTCCGCCAAGCCTTATAGAATAAGGATAAGGCCCCCGTGCTATATGATCTATCAGGCCTTTCCCGAGTTGGTCGAGGGGGAACTGATAGCTGACTTGGTTGCCTGTCTCAGTAGTCTTAACGTTATTGCCGGCGAGTTGGATCGGTAAGGAGGCTGATGCCCATGGATGACTGGCTAATCGCAATTATTAAGGTCGTTGGCATCTGGGTATGGGTTTTGCTCATAGCCGTGGTCATGACCTGGGTGGAAAGGCGAGGTGCAGCTTTGATACAGGATAGGCCTGGTCCGAACCGCGCCGGTCCTTGGGGACTGTTCCAGCCCTTGGCAGATGGAATCAAGCTTTTTACCAAGGAAGAGATAATACCTACAAAGGCTCAAAAGCTTCTCTATATTATTGGTCCTTTGCTTTTTTCTGTTCCGGCCTTTTCAGCCTACGCGGTCGTGCCTTTTGGGGACAAGATTGTTCTTGGAGGCAAGGAAATAATACTCCAGGTTTCTGATGTAAATATCGGTTTTCTCTATATATTGGCCATTGGTTCCATGGCAGTGTACGGGGTAATACTGGGCGGCTGGGGCTCCAACAATAAGTATTCGATTTTGGGAGGTCTGAGATCTACTGCCCAGATGGTTTCATATGAAGTGCCGCTGGGGCTGGCTTTGCTGGGTATTGTATTCGTGTATGGCACGTTCAGCTTGAGAGATATCTCTCTTGCCCAGCAGGGGACTTTTTTGGGATTTTTGCCAAACTGGGGGATATTCAAGCAGCCTTTGGGATTTATCCTGTTCATTGTGGCTGCTTATGCAGAGGCCAATCGTGTGCCGTTTGACTTGCCTGAGGCGGAAAGCGAAATTGTTTCAGGCTATCACACAGAATACGGGTCAATGCGATTGGGGCTTTATCTCTTCGGGGAATATGTAAACCTGGTAACGATATCCGGTATTATTGTTGCCCTGTATTTTGGCTCCTGGCATATACCATATATTGACTTAGGCGCATATCTTGGACCCATATCATGGGGGATAGTGTCATTCTGTATATTCTTCTTAAAGGTATCGTTTTTCTTATGGATGTTTGTGTGGGTCAGGTGGACCTTACCTCGGTTCAGGTATGATCAGGTTATGGGTCTTGGGTGGAGAGGGCTGATTCCTCTTGCACTGTTTAATATCTTCATTACTGCGCTGTTTATTCAGCTTACGGTCTAGTCGGAGCACATCATGGCCAAACCGGTTGTCAAAAAGGAATACACCCTGAGTGAACGGATCTATCTGTGGGAGATCCTAAAGGGTATGAAGCTTACGTGGGGACACTTCTGGTTCAATTTTAAGGCGTGCTGGAGGCCTGGGCCCCATACGATTCCAACATGCTGGCAGTACCCGGAAGATCGCACCAGGGAAATATCTCCTATCTTTCGCGGCGAACATATGTTGCAACGGGACGACAAGGGCAGGGAGACGTGTATTGCGTGTGGTATGTGCGCAAAAATTTGTCCGGCACAGTGTATTACCATAAAGAAGGCCAAGCGAAAGGAAGGCGAGGAAGATAAGTATGCTGCCAAGACATATCCTGCGACCTTTGAAGTAGACCTCCTGCGGTGCATATTCTGCGGTTTCTGTGAAGATGTATGCCCCAAGAATGCCATTGTTTTAGGACAAGAATACGAGTTTGCCAGGTATACAAAAGAAGAGTGTATTCTGGATAAACGAAAATTGCTTATGAATTATCGTAAGGCCAAGGAAGAGGGCAAGCTTAAGCCGCCCAGGAAGCGCGTTCCAGTTGTTCCTGCGCCGCCCAAGCCGGAGAAGGCTGGGAAGACCGAGGGTGGTGAGTCAAAAAAAGGCAAGGCTGCTGTCGCCGGCAAAGCAAAGAAAAAGCCGGTTGCAAAGAAAAAGGCGCCTGAGAAGGCCGAAAGCACGGAGAAGGCTGAGGGCGGAGAGAAGAAACAGGCCGCGGAGAAGGAAGAATAAATCAGGTGTTGAGAAAAACTGTTAGAGGAATCGGGTGATTGATATGGATTTATATTTCTGGGTATTTGCCAGCATGTCAGTTCTGGCCGGGCTATTTACCATAGCCGCAAGGGATGCATTGCCCAGTGCTATGGGACTGCTTACGGTATTTATTGCTCTTGCCAGCCTGTATCTTCATCTGCATGCACCGTTGATTGCTATTTTCCAAGTAGCCATTTATGCCGGGGCCATCCTGATCCTGGTGGTGTTTGTGATTATGCTTCTCATGGTACCTGGTGAACGGTTGGCGACCATACAGGCCAATGTCTCATACAGGGGCGCAGGTGCCCTACTCGGGTTGTGTTTAATCGGCCTCCTGGCAGTCGGGACAAAGGGCGTGTCGGAGATAGTGTCTATGAAGGCGCTCCCCGAAGGATTTGGAAACCCATCAATGTTTGGTGATTTGCTTTTCCGGGACTTTTTGCTTCATTTTGAAGTCGTATCCGTACTCCTGCTTGTAGCACTGATCGGCGGGATCTATCTATGCAAGAAGAAACTTTAAGAGAGGGCTGAATGGCATCGCTCACACACTATATAGTTTTGTCATCAATACTCTTTGGTTTGGGGACCATTGGTTTTTGTACAAGGAGAAACGCCCTGATCCTGTTTATGTCTATTGAACTTATGCTCAATGCAGTAAATCTGATGCTGGTGGCCTTTTCCAATTTTATGGGCGACATGGCAGGGCAGGTTATGGTC
>JAYEMY010000012.1:0-5923 GCA_034718455.1 Thermodesulfobacteriota bacterium | reverse complement strand
TCGATGTTCATCTTTCAAAACAATCATCAATAAGTTCCGCCAGGTGTAACACCCTGGGACCCCCGGCTTGATGAGCAGTCCCTGCCCTCCACTGCAACAGACATCCTGAACATGTGGTAACTACAGTGGATGCGCCTGTCCTTTCCCATGCAGAAAGTCTCTTCTCAAAAATCTTCCAGGCAAGTTCAGGATTTCCAATACTAAAGAGCCCCCCCTGACCACAGCATTTATGAGACATCGGCCTGAAGTCATCTGAGAACATCATGTCCAAAAGCCCTTCGCTTTCCACCACACCGCCCAGATCGAATCGTTGGTGACATGGAGCATGATACGTCACTGTGACCGACCTATCCCTTGATTCTCTGAGAGGCAATACCTTTAGCTCAACTACAAGCTGGCTGAACTCCCTGACCTTATCTGCCAAATTACAGACAGCTTTTTTTTGGGGATCTTTTTCACTGAACAGTTTTGGCCATTCTTTAATCATGGAGGCACAGGCAGCGCATCCGGTAACGATGAAATCCGCCCTTGCCTTTTCAAATGCCTTAAGATTTTGAAGCACGAGTTTTTTCGCGGTTTCCTGCGCGCCTGCTGACCATGCAGGCATACCGCAGCACCCCTGTCCCAAAGGTACCAGCACCTTGCCCCCTAAACACCGGATTATGGCCTCAGCCACCTCCGGATAGAGGTAGTTCTGAACGCATCCCAGAAAAAGGGCTATTCTGGGTCCATGCCCGAAGTTAACCCCACGACTCGGATCAAGCAACCTGAAATGTCTTCTGGAAAAGGCCGGCCTTGACGCAAGAGATGGCATTTCAAAATGTGGAGCCTTTTCATTCCCTGAAGTCTGGCCTGCAAGGCCAAGCAGGCGCCAGATAAGGCCGCTTGTGCCGGGGATACCGGCAAGGAGCCTTGCCAGCAAGGGAGTCAGCCTGCGACTCTTGAGGATATCCCATAGCCACCAGGGAAAGGAAAGCCCTTTGGCGCAGCTTGCTTCCCTGGCATTTCTGACCAGGGCATTTAACTCCACCCCGGCAGGACATATGTAACCACAGGCCCCGCACTGAAGACAATCTTTTAAGGTCTCAATTACCTTGAACGGGAATACATTCTTCCCTGGACCTTTGCCTGCAATTTCCGTAATAAGTCTGTATTTTCCCCTGGGGGAAAAGCGCTCATGTCTGGTTACGTCATATACCGGGCACACTGAGAGGCATGCACCGCACCTGACGCATCTGGTTCCGGCACCAGATAACCGGCTTTCAGTTTTCCAGAGATCACTCAGGCTTTCTCACCCGACTTATTCCTTTACCGATCCTTGGTTTTTCGGTGAACCCGGAACCTTTGAACCATGAACCCCTGAACGGTTACCAGGATATTTCTGTTTTAACTTCTTTATTCTCCTTATTGCGGATTCATCCACAGGAAGCCTTGCCTTTAGCTGATGCAGCTCATTATTCAGCCCTTGTATGCCTCCCTCGGAATTGAGTTTC
This sequence comes from Thermodesulfobacteriota bacterium, assembly GCA_034718455.1. Lineage (GTDB taxonomy): Bacteria > Desulfobacterota > Dissulfuribacteria > Dissulfuribacterales > UBA3076 > UBA3076. The sequence goes on along the minus strand of JAYEMY010000012.1, from coordinate 4,430 downwards.
ACCACAATTTTTCCTACTGATTTTCCTTTTGGATGACCTCTCAAAAGATAGGTCTTTCCTATTTTTAATGGCTGATGACGCTGTCCACCCGGACCGCTTCCGATAATAGCATCTATACCATCAACAGTAGCTGCCAGCTTCCTGTCCTCAAACTCACCGAGGTTGGACAACAACACTATTACATCGACCTTGTTCTTAAGCTCCGGAACCATGGACTTAAGCCGGGCTGAAGGATCGAGCACCTCTACACCGTCTGCCTTGGTCCGCTGGTTCAACCTGGGAGACGTTACGGCAAGAACACCTACTTTCGTACCATTACCCTCAAATATCCCATAGGGCTCAAATACGGCCTTACCCTTGTAGCACAAGTTTGACGATAAAGGCATCAAACCCCTTTTTTGGGTCTCTTCCAGCAGAAACATGGTTGAGCCCGCAAGATCTCTTTTGCCTACACAAAGAGCCGTGTAACCCATATCACGGTAAAAATCCAAAAGGAGCCTTGCATTGGCAATTGCCGCTTCTGAAGGTGTTGCTTCATTTTTGAAAAGGAAATTGCCGGCATCTAAAAAAAGGAAATTGTCATGGTTCTGAACATTATCACGGACCCACCGGACCCGCCGGGCGATTCCCCCGCTTTCCTTTCCCCCTCAACCAAAACACGGATCAAGATAACCCAGGGTATTCCCGGTATAAAACAGGGTAAATTCCTTTGTGCGTTCCTGAGAATCCGCCAAGGCTGATCCGGCTGCAAAAAAAGATACAAGAAATGCGAATAAAACAAAAAAAGTTATATTTCTAATCCTGTTCATTATAAATGCTCCTTATTCCCAAGCAACTGCTTCATCCACCAACTTGCCCAGTGTTCTTTTAAAATGGCATCGGCAAGGGCTTTGGCCCCTTCTGATTTTAACCTGTCCTTGACATAAGGTATCCAAAGCGCTGCATCACTGCTTCCAGTGTCCAAATGTTCTTTAAGAGAAAGTAACATATCGAGCTGATCCGCATCATGGGCCAATACTGACTCTGTGGTCTTACAATCCCTGAACTCTGACAGCAGGTCCGCTATCTCTTCACCTCCTGGAAGTCCTTGAATCATTGCTGTGATTGCTGATTTTTCATCTATAGTCACATACCGCTTGTGTACCGCATTGGCATCCCCTGTCCTGGCCTCGGGGAGATCATGTACCAGGCAGATCTTCAAGAGTCTTTCCATATCTACTTCATGAACATCTCTTGCCAGCATCATGGCACTCAGGATTACACCAAACGTGTGGGCAGCCACTGATTCTCTGCCCTTACCCAAAAACGGATAGCCTGTTCTCCAGGTATGCTTGAGCATTGACCCTTCAAAAAGAAAACGGGCTGTTCTCTCCCAATTTGTCTCTTTATCATCCATAAGTCACTCCATTGAATCTAAATTGAGCGGTTAGCTATTAGCTTAATGATTACAGGATGTTTTCCTATTACAAACTTTCACCCTGTTGAATGCGGCTTCGCTGCCCCCTTTGGGGATTCAACCGGGTGAACCCGTTAGGTGTTATTTCTAATTAACGTAATACCTTGATTTCTCAAAGCTAATCGCTAATCGCTAACAGCTAATCGCTTAACTTAGGTTGAAATTAAACGAAAAATAAGCGTCTCCAGCAGCACTCTATGGGAAACCTGACCTCCTTTGAACTCAAGATCCATCTCGGCCATAGAAGCCAAAAAATCCAGCATTTGATCCAGATCAAAATCATATGTTTGCAAACTTAATTTGTAAAGTGCATATGGATGAGTACCTTTCAACACGGCAGGCAGGGCATCTCCCATATTCTCCTTTATCTCAGGCAGTATTTTGTCTTTAAAGATCCTGTATTGCAAGTTCTTAATTGTCTGAATACCCGGTCCATATTCAAAAACAGCCCTTAAGATTATCATCTTCCGCAGAAAATTTGCAATGGTCGTAAGTATTGCCAGGGGATGGATTCCTTGATCCAGCAGATAACTCAGGCTGTTGAGGCATTTGCCCAGGTCCTTTTCTCCAATGGCGCCAGTAAGCTTATATAGCTCCTCATTCCTGTGCCTTACAACTACCTCGCAGACATCCTCAGCCTTTATCCTGACACTATCTCCCGCCTGAGAGATAAGCTTCTGGACCTCTGTCTTCAAACCCACAAGGTCTGTAGGACCCACCCGATCCATAATGGCTTCAATGGCCCTAGGCTCTATTTTCTTGCCTTTTTTCCTGATTAAACTCTGGATAAAGCTCCTCGCAAGATCCGCCCCGCCCTTTTTATCCTTCTTTTCTTTATCAAGGTCCACTACAGGCCCATGCTTTTTGAGTTCCTTGTAAAAGGAGCACCTTCTGTCCACTACCTCGGATTCGATAATTATAATTGCGCGGGACGGATCGGCCCTCTGAGCAAACCAAGAAAGAATGCGATCTCCCGAGCCTGTATGTATGGGCTCTATACATTCCAGATCTTCACCATGGTCTTTAAAAAATTCTGATAAATTATCAATGCGTAAATCCTTAGGCCAACCCAGAACCTCTTTCATCTGCCCTGATGAAAGCCCTATAAGCTCCTTTGGATCTATCTTCAAATCAGAAAAAATCCTGGAAATGAGTTCCTTTGCCCGATCATGATCACCTGCTTCAATGACCGCCAGGGTCTTTTTCCACCTGGTCTTTGTAGTATCTGCTGATACCAGCAGAGGCAGGTCCTGTACTAGAATCACCTTGCGCCCCGGGAAAAAACCTCTGGTCTCTAAAAGCTCAAGCAACCTGCCCTCTGAAAAAAAATCCGGAGATAAAACCTCAAAGTTGAAATCTTTCGCCTCTTCAGAAACCAGGCAATCTATTAATTTATTTATCTGAGGATGGATAATGGGCCTGTCACCTATAAACAGATAGACAGGATAGACCTCCCCTGCCTCTGCCTTCTTAATGATTTCTTTGACCTGGCTGAGATATTTTTTCGATGTAAGATTCATGCTTACCTGCTTTAGCCTAGTCCATCTTCCGGGTAGAAGCACCGGTTACCCGGCGTTCCCCCCACAGACCCATACTTGAAGAATTCCACTTATTCGCTATCCTCCCCCGATACCTTGTTTGCTCCTTTGCTTTCGCTCGCTGGTCAGGTTAGAGTACCCCTTCACAGCGCACGAAGGCCAAGATATCCGGCTATTTCAGTAAAGGCTTACTTGAAATTTTTTTCGCCAAAGACCTCGGCTTGATATACCTCAACGTTGGTCGCTGGATTTTTCCATGCAGTTGCCGGCATGCCGCCTTTTAGACACAGATGTTCCAGGAACAGCTCCTTGTCCGGCAACTGCTCCCAGACCTGGGGGAGGAAGGTCGAACTGTGCATTCCACGAGACAGAATCACTCCATGAACATTAGGTCGAAGCTGACGTTTCAGATCGTCTCCATCCTTGAAATTCAGTCTCTCCGGTATTGATAGGACACTCACCTCAATATCTATCTCGGACAGTTCCTTTGCACTTAAGGGCGGAAATCTCGGATCTCTGAAAGCTGCGTTTTGAGCATTTTTTTCCACGCATTCAAAAAGGGAACATACAGGCACTATGGTCCCGATGCATCCCCGGAGTTGCCCGTATTTATGTAATGTGACAAAGCAGCCCCTGTCTCCCTTAATGGGAGAGGGCTCGGGCCTTTCCACCTTGACACCATCCGCAAGCTTTGCCTCAATAGCAGAGCGGGCAAGCCTGAGAAGGGCCTTTTTATTCTGGATAGATATGGATTCCTTCATTTTTTTTGACTCCTCCTTTTTATCCACAAAGGCAATACTCGCATATCCCACAACATTGTCTTTGCTTCCTGCAGTGTCGCCGGAATTTTTGTAATCAATCAATTTTGCGTCCCAGTTCTTGATTTCGGCAATATGCATCAAAGTCATAACTGCCTGCTTACCGCAGGCCTCGCACAGCGGCATACGGAAAAACTCTGCGTTGGTGATGGCGCTGGTGCAGATCCGGTCCAGAGAAACCGCCCTTTCGTAAGGGTAGTAGTGGGAAAGATCCGTGCTTGCCACTATCAGTGTATCGTTGTCAATGTGTGGAGCAAGCGATGAGGCAAGGGCCTTGGGATCTCCGCTGTTTATCAGGATCGGTACAATAGCGTCTTCGCGGTTCAATTTGCCGTAAAAAATACCTCGTAGCGGTAAAAGAAACATACAAAGGCTAATCGCTTAATTTAAGCTACGGCTTTTTTGCCTCGGACCAGGCCTTATCCATTTCTTCAATAGAGCACTTGGCGAGTTCATTCCCCTGTGATCTGATGATGTCCTCCATGATATGGAAACGTGTTACAAACCTGCTATTGGTTTTTTGAAGCGCATCTTCCGGGTTGATTTCCAGCAGCCGGGCCATGTTGACCACAGTGAACAGGAGATCTCCTATTTCATGCTCAATATTTTCTTTGGATT
>JAYEMY010000011.1:0-5927 GCA_034718455.1 Thermodesulfobacteriota bacterium | reverse complement strand
TTGCTACTACTTCCGAAAGGTGTTCCACAATATGGGTCTGAGGGGTAATGGGATAAGCAGGGATCACATCTACATTCGCCAGCTTTACCGCCTCAGCTAGTGCAATTGATACTTCAATTCCCACGCGCTTGGCCATGATTATCCCTCCTCCGGGACTATTGTTATGGCATCTTTGGGGCACTCGTGGGCGCAGATGCCACAGCCTTTACAGTACTCCAGATTAACCTCAAAAAAGCCGTCTTCAGTTTGGGTGTAGGCCATATCAGGACAGTATACCCAGCACATACCACACTTGATGCACTTTTCCTTGTCAATGACCGGCCTTTGAGATCGCCAATCGCCCGTCCTGAATTTGACCGAGCTACCAGGCTCCATCACGTGACACCCAAAGGTTATTGTCTTCCAACCTATAGTGGCATCAATATTGGCCATTTTGTGACTCCTTCATTTTAGATGTTATGGGGTTGGTAATATCTTCGGCCGCTTTTTTTGTTCACCGCAAAACGCAGAGGTTTTATTGTTTTTCCTTTGCGTCCTTGCGGTGAGTTATGGACATAAAGTCATCCAGTGACTGTCGTTTCCTCAAATGCCCTGCGCATCGCAGCCTTGTTTTTCTCAGAAAGCCGCCCAAACCGTCGGTCCAATGCGTCTTCCATGGCCTCTGTCCCTACAATGCCGGTAGCCTTTAAAAGAGCCCCGAGCATCGTGGTATTGGTAATGGGCAGTCCCAGGACTTCTCTGGCTATGGTATTGGCATCTACCATGGCAAGTTTGCTATCCAGACCAAATTTTTCCCTGACCTCTGACTCGTTCATGTTGGTATTCAGGATGACAATTCCGTCTTCATGCAATCCCTCTGCAACTTTTACCAAAGAGGGAAGCGCTGAGTCCAAAACTATCACTATGTCCGGGCAGTATACCTTTTCCCTGGTCCGTATTGGAGAGTCACTCACCCTTACAAAAGCTGTAACAGGGGCACCCCTCCTTTCCGGACCAAAACTGGGAAAGGCTTGAGCGTATTTTCCTTCATCTATGCCTGCCGTTGCCACGACCTCGGCTGACGTAACAGCTCCCTGCCCGCCGCGGCCATGAAATCTGACCTCTTTCATTGGCAATATCTCCCATATAAGTATTTTAGATGTGACGAACTAAGACCCGCAGAAATCACCCTAGCTAAAAAAAGGGGAAAATCAGGTTAAGGAGCCTCAAAGGACATTAAGTAATTATGAAAAGGCTTTCCAGCTTTTTCTTGATAAGGTTTGTTAACACCATGGTTTTTCTCTTGTCAAGGGTCTGATTTGAAAGCCCGGGTTATTTTTGATCATTAAGGGAATTCAATTTCTTGTTAAGTCGGCAGAGAATAGCGCGGATTTTTTTGGATTTTATTCCTAAGGCCTCTGCCTGTCGTCCGAGCTTTGTTGCTGTCTTCCAGTCATGTGTCTCTTCAAGGTAACCAAGGGCTAGAAGTGCCATGGCCTCAGAATCTTCATGGTTGATTTTTATAGCCTGCTGCCATGATGCCTTGGCTTTCTGCCATTGATTAAGGACCATATAGGCCTTGCCGAGTATTCGCAAAATAGCTCCTGATATCGGTTGGTCATGTCTCTCTACAAAAGGACTGAGAACATCAAGGGCCTCTTTTGCCCGGTTCAATTCAATAAGCACTTCGGCCATACGGCCTGCTAAACGTATATCACCTGGCTTCAGTGCGCAGGCCTTTTTTAAGGCTTTTTCAGCGCTTCTGATATCTCCTTTCTGGAAAAAGACCCCGCCAAGGTTATAAAAGGCCATAAAATTTTCAGGAGACGTGCGTGCAGCTTCGGAAAAGGCATTAATGGCCGCCTTGCTCCTTCCCTGTTCTGCAAGACCAACCCCCAGGCTATTAAGCAAATTGGCGTTTATAGGCTCAGTCTTGAGGCCAAGTCTGTAGTTTCTGCAAGCACCCGGAAGATCTCCCCAGGAAAGGATTTTGTCTCCCCTGACGTTCCAGGTCAAGCTGTCATGGATGACCACTGAACCGTTTCCCAACAGATCTGCGTGCATAAATGCCCACAGGGCTGCTACCGGGGTTCGGGATGGTCCCACTGCAGGTTGGCTGCCGGCAGCAATACCTATGGTTGAAGGTGTACCCTGGGCGGCTGTGCAAAGTTTCTGGACTTCATTTCCCCATTGTACCAAATCAGATTCCCCGGACTTTCTGCCCAGTTTTCTAATTAAAAAGGCATTAGCTTTTTTCCCTAAAATGAATACTCCATCCTGCCCTAAAACATTTTTAAGATCATGGGGTACGGGTTTAATATAAGCAACGGCATATTTTGAGCTGCCGTTGACTACTTTTTTTACTTGATCAAGTCTTAATCCAAGTTCCTCAAGACCCAGGCTGTTTTCAAGGGCGTTTAAATCATCAGTGCAAACAATTGCAGTACCCAGTTCCTCAGCCAACCTTTCAAGACCATAGATGTCTTCCTCCATATGACGGATATCAAAAGGCTCGGAGATATGGTGGCCATAAGCTTTAGAAATCAGCATTTTCACTGTTCGGGCCTTAGAGATCAAGTGCTTAAGGCCAAAAGATAGTTTGTCTTCGCCTACTCCAGGCAGGAGTATCCAGAAATCCCCCGGGTTTCCCCCCAGCCATTCAGGATCAGAATGTCTCCAGATTATCGAGCACAGGTCAATCACACTTTTATGATCACGGTAATTGGAATTTGCCGAGGTCTTTTGTATGAGGTGCAGCAAGGAGGTTGAAGGCTCCTCCTTTTTAAAAATGGTTTCCAGGGTAAGACACACATATGGAGGAATTTTTCCTGACCTTGAAAAAGAGGACTCCAATCGCAGGACCTTGAGTTTGTTTTCAACCCAGGACTGCAGAACAGGAAGCCACCTTTCAGCCTCTTCCGGTCCGATGGAATTGTCTACTTTAAATAACACCAAGGTGCCGAGGATGATTTGGTGATTTAGTGATTTGGTGATTTGGTGATTTAGTGATTGGGTGATTGGGTGATTTGGTGATTGGGTGATTGGGTGATTGGGGAGGGCTGACAGGTCTCTGATCGGGATCAGGACTTGCTGTCCTATCCGGTCCCAAAATCCCTTGCATTCAGATAGGGCCTGCGAAGCCCTCTGTCTCTGACGCTCTGAAAGTTTAGCAGGCGGAAGGCCGTCAACATGGTCGGAAATGGGGCAGAATGTCCATTCTGAAAAGGGAAAAACTTCACCAAGCCATTTAATGACCTGGTTACCCAGCCGTTCCAGGTCCGCCGGGACAAGATGAAATATAGGATCAATCGGCATTTTTCTTTTTTTTATACGTTCAATGGTTCAGTGTTCACCTTATTTATTTTACGTTTTTCAATTCCGGCATCCAGCATTCGATTCTATAATACACCTTTTTTGGGAATAAGTCCCCTTTCTACTGCATTGCCAGAACACCTTCAAAGTAGTATAGACTTCTTCGATAATGATTTTTGACTGCGATATCGGTTGCAGAAGTACGACTTGTATAATTTCCTTCCTATAGCCCTGCCACAATCATTATATCGAAAACTAAATAAATGCACGTTCAAAATAATTCATCATAATCCGAGTCTATTCATTGTGATAAGGCATTGAAAATTGAAATAGATGATTAAGCTCAAAGAGGCTTTAAATTTATTATGACCAAACAACAAAATCAAAAATTAAGAAATATTGCTATCATCGCCCACGTCGACCATGGCAAGACCACTCTGGTGGATGCCATGTTCCATCAAAGCGGCCTGTTCCGGGAAGGCAAGGAAATGCATGAACGGATTATGGACAGCATGGATCTGGAACGGGAGCGAGGCATTACCATCGCTGCCAAGAATTGCTCGATCATGTGGAGAGATACCAAGATCAACATCCTGGATACCCCGGGCCACGCGGATTTTGGCGGGGAAGTAGAACGGGCCATGGCCATGGTGGACGGCGCTATTTTGTTGGTGGATGCTTCGGAAGGCCCTTTGCCCCAAACCCGGTTTGTTTTGAAAAAAGCCCTGGAAGCCGGATTGGTCATGCTGGTAGTGATCAACAAAATCGACCGCAAAGATGCCCGGGCCGATGAGGTGCTGGACGAAATTTACGATCTGTTCATCGATCTGGATGCTTCCGAAGATCAATTGGATTTTCCGGTCCTCTATGCCATTGGCCGTCAGGGCATTGTTCAGCCCGCCCTGGATGAGCCGCGGGAAAACATCCACCTGCTCTTTGATACGATTTTGTCTGAAATCCCGGGACCTGTTTACGATTCGGAAGAACCCTTTCAAATGCTGGTGGCGGATCTGGACTATTCCGACTATCTGGGCCGCTTGGCCGTGGGCAAGATCATGAACGGCTTCATCTCCCTTGATGACGGCTTGGTCTGTATTACGGAAGATAACTCCCGCTTGCCCATTAAACTTGCCAAACTCCAAGTGTACCAGGGCATGGCACTACAAGCTGTGAACCACGCTGATGTCGGAGATATCATCGTGATCTCGGGTGTCGACGATGTGAAAATCGGAGATACCATCTGCACCCGAACCGAGCCCAAGGCATTGAAGCGCATCCGCGTGGACGAACCCACGGTCTCCATGACCTTTGCCATCAACAACGGTCCCTTGGTGGGCAAGGAAGGTAAAATTGTTCAATCCCGCAAAATCCGAGAACGACTCATGAAAGAGACCCTGCGCAACGTAGCTATTCGCGTGGAAGATACCGGCAGTCAAGAAAGCTTCATTGTCAAGGGCCGAGGGGAATTCCAAATGGCAATTCTCATCGAAATGATGCGCCGAGAAGGGTTTGAAATGTGCGTAGGACGACCTGAGGTGATCTATAAGGAAAAAAACGGCAAGCGCCAGGAACCTATGGAACATGTATTCGTGGATTGCGACGAGTCATTCGTTGGGGTCGTAACTGAAAAGCTGGCCCATCGAAAGGCTCGCATGAGCAATATGGTAAACAAAGGCTCGGGGCGCGTAAGAATCGAATTTATCATGCCTTCCCGGGGCCTGATCGGGTACAGGGAGGAATTCTTGACCGATACCAAGGGCACAGGAATTCTGAATTCTTATTTTGTCGGGTATGAGGATTATCTGGGAGATTTTCCGTCCCGATACACGGGAGCATTGGTCTCAGACCGCCAGGGAAAGGCCGTGGCTTACGCCTTATTCAGGCTGGAGCCCCGGGGGCAATTGTTCGTATCGCCCAATGATCCGGTGTATGAAGGCATGATCGTGGGGGAATACAACCGGGAAGTGGATCTCAATGTAAATCCCTGCAAAGGAAAAAAGCTCTCCAATATGCGGGCATCCGGCAAGGATGACGCCGTAGTTTTGACCACGGTCATGCCCATGACCCTGGAGAGGGCTATCCACTTCATCAAAGCCGATGAAATGGTTGAAGTTACTCCCCTTTCCATCAGATTGCGAAAGACCGTTCTGGCCGCCAATAACCGTCCCGTTGGTAAGGGGCCGATCCACTGATCTCTGATACATTGTCAGACCACTTTATTTGCCTGGTTGCCATAACTATAATACGGTAATCAGCAACAAAAGAGGCACTATTCAAGGCCAGGCTAGAGATGTTTTGCTTTGTCTGAAGAGATGCGAATCAGTTTTTTTTAAAATACCTCTTTATTAATAAGAATGATACAATTCCTGACAACACTAATCCTATCAGAACAATCAATGTAAAAAAAACAGCCTGTTTTTTACCAATGATCAATTTTATCTTACTTTCAGATTCTTTGACATTGAAATTGTTGCCTATAATACTATTGGGATAACCATTCTGAATAATATACTTATCTTTCTGTTTCATAATTATATTATCATATATATCATTATAGACACTTCCATGGTCAATACAAACTCCTGCCTTATGAGTGCCATAAATAGTGTTGCCAAAGACGATATTCTCTATGGATG
>JAYEMY010000010.1:0-5981 GCA_034718455.1 Thermodesulfobacteriota bacterium | reverse complement strand
CTTTGCTCGATACTTGTGTCACAATCCCATGCATCACCAATTAGCAGATGGGACTTGCCCAAAACCACTTCTTGTTTTAACCTTGAATAAGGTCCCAAGTCCGATAGGTATCTCAGAATTTAAGGAAAAAAAAGCAATGAATCACAGTGAGGGGGAAGACTTCAAGGTTACGGACAAGGGGCACAGCGCCGAGAAAGGCTCAGATCAGAAAGACTCGAGTGACTCCAAGTCTAGTGAATCAAAAAAGTTTGATTCAGCGCAACTTCCAAATGTGAACTTTTCCACTTTTTTATTCTCTCTTAATACGTCAGCCATGGTTCATTTGGGTGAGATCCCTGAGTTCGGCTCAGGCAAAACAAAAAAGGATTTTATTCTTGCTCAATACACTATAGATACCTTGGCCATGCTCCAGGAAAAGACGGTTGGAAATTTAACTGAGGACGAAAAGAGCTTTTTGGAACATATACTTTACGATTTGCGAATGAGATATATTAAGGCTATATCCTGATCCTGCAATTAAGGCATAATCAATAACCTAACCATCACATGAGTTCCTTGAGCCTTTTGGCCCCTGCCAAAATAAATCTGTTTCTGCTGATCAGTGGACGACGTCCAGACGGATATCACCTTATTTTTACAATGTTCCAAAAGATTTCTCTTTGGGACGAAATTGAGTTGTCTGTGGAACAGGGTAAAAAAGCGGGGATTTATTTAGAATGTCCTGACAGTGAGTTGATCTCGGGCCTGGACAACCTGGCATACCAGGCAGCCGAGCTATTCTTGGAAAAAACCGGTCTGGGTCTCGTGGTTAAAATTCTTTTAAAAAAGAGAATTCCCATAGGTGGAGGTCTAGGTGGCGGCAGCAGTAATGCAGCATCTGTGCTAAAAGGTTTGAATGAGTTGGCTGGCTTTCCTTTAAATGTGGCGTCTCTTCATTTGCTTGGCTGTAGTCTCGGGGCGGATGTGCCGTTTTTCCTTCTTGAAGCGCCTGCGGCTGTAGGAAGGGGGATAGGCACTGAGCTTGAGGTCGTTAATGTCCCGCACAGATGGTATGTGCTGATCTATCCAGGTTTTAGCATAAGTACTCGATGGGCTTATGAAAATTACGTATTGACAGGGCAGGATCAGGACACTATTTTTGACGCCGGTGAGGTCATTCAAGCCGCCATGTGGTTGAATGATCTGGAGAAGGTGGTTATAGGCAAATATCCCGAAATAGGCTGGATCAAGGACGAGCTTGTGGCACTTGGAGCCGAAGCGGCCTTGATGTCGGGGAGCGGATCGACGGTCTTCGGGGCTTTTTTGTCTCAGGAAGCAGCCCATCGGGCAGCTTCTAGTCTTGAAGTCAACAGGGACCTTCACACTTTATTGGTAGAGAGTTTATAATTGAAAAAGGGCTGATGGGGTGTCGTCAAGTGGTAAGACACGGGTTTTTGGAGCCCGCATTCGGAGGTTCGAGTCCTCCCACCCCAGCCACTATGTAATTAAGGGCATCCTTCATAGCAAGCCAAAAGTAGTTTACACTTTTAGGGATAATATACCTCAAAAATATGATTTGTGCGATTAGCTATTAGCCGTTAGGTTTTAGCTTAACAATCCGTTTTTGTACAATGTTTTTAGCTAACAGCTAAAAGCTAATGGCTGGCATCCGTCTATGTTGAAAAAGTGTAAATTACAGAATGAAGGATGCCTAATTAAGAGTTAAAAATTGGGAATTATCAGTTGATTGAGTTTGAAGTGCATAAAGTGGGCTTCAGACACTAACCCCAAAGGGTTTAGCCTATGTCAAGAACGATAAATAATATAATAATCTTTACTGGAAATGCTAATCCTGACTTGGCTCAGGAAATATGTGATTACCTGAGCATGCCTCTTGGCAGGGCATCTGTGCGAACCTTCAGCGACGGTGAAGTGTACGTGGAAGTGGGGGAAAATGTGAGAGGGGCGGATGTGTTTGTGATCCAGCCCACCTGTCCCCCTGTAAACGATAATATGATGGAACTTCTCATAATGGTAGATGCTTTGAGAAGGGCGTCTGCCAGGAGAATTACGGCGGTATTGCCATATTATGGTTATGCCAGACAGGATCGGAAGGTGGCGCCAAGGGTACCTATTTCCGCCAAGCTCGTGGCAGACATTATTACCACAGCAGGTGTCAGGAGGGTCCTTGCCATGGATCTGCATGCCCCGCAGATTCAGGGCTTTTTCAGTGTTCCAGTGGATCACCTCTTTGCTGCTCCGGTAACTCTTGATTATCTCAAGGGAAAATTCTCAGGAGAGATAGTGATGGTGTCTCCTGACGCAGGCGGTGTGGAGCGGACCAGGGCCTTTGCCAAAAGGTTCGGAGCCGAACTGACCATAATAGACAAACGTAGGGATCGGCCTAACGAGTCAGAAGTCATGTATATTATCGGAGACGTAAAGGGGAAGACGGCTGTGATATTGGACGATATGGTGGATACTGCCGGCACTCTTTGCAGGGCGGCTCAGGCGCTAAAGGAACATGGCGCCAATGAGGTCCATGGTTGTATTACACATCCTGTACTCTCAGGTTCTGCGATAAATCGTATCAAGGAATCGGTCCTTGAGTCCTTAGTAGTTACGAATACCATTCCTCTCAGCGAAGAGGCACAAAAGGTTGACAAAATCAAGGTGCTGTCTGTATCCGCCCTTTTGGGAGAAGCTATAAGACGCATACATGATGAAGATTCAGTAAGTTCATTATTTGTTTAAAACCTAAGCGATTAGCTGTTAGCCATTAGCGTTTAGCTTTGAAAAATCAAGACATTACGTTAATTAGAAATAACACCCAACGGGTTCACCCTGTTGAATCCCCAAGGGGGGCAGCGAATCTGCATTCAACAGGGTGAAAGTTTGTAATAGCAAAATATCCTATAATCATTAAACTAATAGCTAAAGGCTAATAGCTCAATTTAGTTAAAAAGGAGTTTTTCCAATGAAAAATGTGGCAATAGATATCCAGGCACGTACAAAAGCCGGGAAAGGGGTGGCCCGTCAGCTCCGTTTTGCAGGGCAGACCCCGGGAGTGCTGTATGGGCCAAAGGCCGAGACTATATCGCTTTCTGTGAATACTCATGAGTTCAACAAGCTTCTGAGTTCGGCAGGTGGGGAACCATTGCTTTTCACTCTTAACCTGAAGAGCAATGGAGACAGCAGTAGTCATACCGCCCTCATCAAGGATCTGCAATTGCACCCGGTGGATGACAAAATACGCCATGTAGACTTTTATGAAGTCCTCATGGACGAAGAGGTGCAGGTTGACGTACCAATTACCGCAGAGGGTAAGGCCAAGGGTGTTGAAGTAGATATGGGTGTCTTGGAGATCATCCAGCGAACTGTCAAAATATCCTGTCTTCCTTTGGCTATTCCGCGAAATATCCCAATCAATGTTTCTGATCTTGAACTGGGTGATGTTGTTCATGTTTCAGATATTGTGGCTCCGGAAGGAGTCCGCTTAATGGATGACCCTGAGACGACTTTGATGACCGTTGTGGTATCAAGAGCTGAGGAAGAGGAAAAGGAAGAGGAAGAGGAAGAGGCGACTGAAATCGAGGCCGAAAAAGAAGAGGAATCTGAGTAAATGGCATGATCAGTGCTTGGACAAGGTGGTTTGGATTATATGCAGGCATAGAAGGTGAAGGCTGATTTTGTCCAGGATACTCTTGGTGGGCCTTGGGAATCCCGGCCCTCAATATAAGTATACCCGTCACAATGTAGGCTTTGCAGTTTTGGATCGCCTGGCCCCTCAGTTCGGCTTTGGTTTTATCCCGCATAAGAAGTTTCCCCCATACGAGAGTGTATCAGGGTTCATGAGGGGTATCCCTGCTATACTGCTTAAACCTTTTACTTACATGAACAAGAGTGGTGACGCCGTAGCCTCAGTCCTTAACTTTTACAAAATTCCTTTGGACATGCTCTTGGTGGTACATGACGATCTGGATTTGTCTCTGGGGAGTCTTAAATTCATGCAGGGGGGTGGGCCCGGAGGCCATAAAGGGATTGGATCCATTATAAGGTCTATTGGCAGCAAGGATTTTCCCCGTCTGAAAATCGGTATTGGAAGGCCTTTCAGTCCTGTGCCAATAGACAAATACGTTTTATCACCTTTCCTGTCGGAAGAAGCCCAAGCAATAGATAAGGTCCTTGATGTCAGTATAAAGGGGCTGGTGTGTTTTCTGGAGAAGGGAATTGAAGCTGCCATGAACGAGTTTAATGGCCTAAAGATAGAGAAAAACATGTGACAGGCCTTTAGTGATTTTCAAGGGAGGAACAAATGGGCAAATTTTTGGGTTACACTGCAGTAATAATCCTGGCTGCCCTTATAGCTGCCGGATGCTTTCTTGGATACTTTTTTTTGGAAGGAAATCCACCGGAACTGCAGGTGGTTTCAGTCCCGGAGACAATCGGGAGGGAGTATGTACTCACGGTTGAAGTTAAGGACGCCCGGAGTGGAATAAGATCGATTTCTGCTGTTTTGAGCCAAGGGGATAAGGTCTTTGAACTTGATCCTAAGATTTACAAGATAAAGGAGTGGTGGAGGGGATCCGGGGTAAAGGACGAAAAAGTCTTCTGGGTCATTAAACCGTTCGAGTTAGGCATGACTGAGGGTAAAGCCCATCTCCGGATTACCGCAAGGGACTCGACCTGGCGAAACGGTCTTAAGGGCAATGAGCAGATTTGGGAAACTGAAGTCCCAATAGACATAACACCACCCAGGATAGCAGTGAAAAGTACTATTCATAATATAAGGACAGGAGGTACTGGTCTTGTGTCTTATAGAGTAAGTGAGTTGCCGAGCAAGACAGGGGTCTGGATAGACGAAAGGTTTTTCCCCGGTTATCCAAAACCTGGAGGGGCAGAGGATATGTACGTGGCCATGGTAGCGGTTCCTTTCAATGTCAGTAAGCCAAAAAAGGTGCTCATCGAGGCGGTAGATCAAGCTGAAAACATCGCCAGGGTCGGCTTTCCCTATCGTATCCTTCGTAAGCCTCCAAAGGTAGATACGATAAATATAAGTGACCGGTTCCTTGAGCAGAAAATGCCGGACTTCATGGCCAGATATCCTGAATTCAAAGGTTCTCCTCTGGAAATATTTCTCCAAGTCAATAGCGAATTAAGGCGTCGCAATAATCAGGAAATTGAAAGTTATTGTAAGAAAAGCGCCCCTGAAATCCTTTGGCACGGAAGATTTGTTTGCCTGCCCAATTCGGCCTACAGGGCAGGTTTTGGAGACGAGCGTCATTACTTATACAAGGGTAAGGAAATCGGTAGGTCGTATCACATGGGGTCAGACCATGCCTCAATTTCTCACGCTTTAGTCCCTGCAGGAAATGCCGGCATTGTCGTGTTTGCAGACTACCTTGGAATCTATGGAAATACCGTAATCCTGGATCACGGCCTCGGCCTTTTCAGTATGTACTCCCACCTCAGCGAAATCCAGGTATCAGCAGGTGATAAAGTAAAACGTGGAGATACGATAGGGACAACCGGCATGACCGGCCTTGCCGGCGGGGATCATTTACACTTTGGAATGATGGTCCACGGGGTATTTGTTAACCCTATGGAGTGGTGGGATCAGAAATGGATTCAAGACCACATCCTGACCAATTTGTCTGTGCAGTGAGGCCTTTATAATAATGGCAGCGTTTAAGGGTGAAAGTTTGTAATAGCAAAATATCCTATAATCATTAAACTAATAGCTAATCGCTCAATTTAGGTTATAATATAAATGGAAACTTGGAGGTATGTTCAGAATGGAAATATCTTTGGTGCTGGTGCCTGTAGATTTTTCAGATTGTGCTATAAACGCATTTAAGTATGCGAAAAAAATAGTTTTTCCATGGAAGGCGGAATTATTATTCATTCATGTCATAGATTCAAGTGAGGTCTCTCTAATTGCTGATTACACCAAGGAATCAATTGAGGATGTGAAAGAACGGCTTACGAACCAGGCCAAACAG
>JAYEMY010000009.1:0-6014 GCA_034718455.1 Thermodesulfobacteriota bacterium | reverse complement strand
TTAAACCAGCAAGAATAATCAACTTTCGCATAATTCAATCATAAAGCACAAACTGATTTTGTCAATTCAGGAAAATGATTAAACTGTAAAAATGAATTTTACCGCAAAGGCGCGAAGGACGCTAAGGGTTTTTTTGGGCGGTCACAATGTTTTTCTTGGCGTGCTTTGCGTCTTGAGCGTAGCGGGCGGTTGTATTCGTTTTCTGGGATGGGGGATACAATTATGAAGTGGATGAACAAGCCTGTCCTGGGCATGATCTGGTCAAATCTGTCCTTTCCGGAATAAATTGGTCAAATTTAACCACACATCATCATACAACTTGTTCTTTACTTTCTGAATCTCAAGAAGACATAGATACCAATAAGAAATGGTTCAAACCTTATGACCATATTGTCTGTAAAGCTCCAGAGAAATTGATAGAAAGTAAGTTTTACTTTGTTCATGGGCTCAATGCCCCTAATCATAAACGCCTCTGTCAGGCCTTTAGCCTCTAAGGAAAATACATAGAGTGCATGGACAAAGAGCAGGATCAAAAAGGCTTCAAGATATGCCCTCTTTTTTCTCTTGATAAACAGATGAAAAGCCGCCAATATTGCACAAGTAAGCGGGACATTAAAGGAATAAAAAGATGTTTTTACGGAAATATGTGCTATTATGTCTGCACGATAGATGTGTCTGCAAAATGCAACCTCTATTATGTCGCTTTTTCTGGTAATGGATTCAAGTACCACATCCTTTATTGGCGCAACCATATTTGATACTGAATATGTTATGGCGTATCCATAGTAATCCTTGATGTTTATCCAAAGGATTAAAAATATCAGGTATGTACTAATAAAGATAAGAACGACCTTAAGGGCCTTCTTTTGCATAGCTAATCCAGAGCAAATAGATCCCCAGGGCAATAGCGATCATCATACCCTGTGCTATATAGATGTGAATGTATTCAAAGAGGGTTTTAAAATATATACATGAATAGGCCAGTATTACAATCCTTATGATATTTATTATCTGTAACACTATAAAGCCCGCTACGATGCCTAAAAGCTTCTTTTTCCATGTAGCCGGAAAAGATATTATACCCACTGTATAAATCATTACCGCTTCAAGACCATTACAGCCGAACTTTACATCCAGACTTATGCCGGATATGGTAATAACTGAACCATGGCACATGCACGATATGCCCATTATGTCTAAAATTTTTGCTGTAATGAATATTATTGCCTTTGTATAAAGGCCGTTTAAGTCAATGACATTTTGTATGGGTTCCAAGGCTATGAGGAGAAAAAAGAGGGTCATAAGTACCAGATAGGTAATAGCAAATCTCTTTATGCTCAGGGTTTGCTTAAGACCTGACTTTTTGACTTTTTGGCTCTTTTGTTTGAGTTTCTCAGACATGGATGTGCGTTACCCGAGGTGGACCCTGCTGTCAAGACAGTTGGTCACTGGAAATAATGGTAAATAGTTTACAGGACCCCTTTGGGAGGAAGAAGCTTTTCAATAAGATTTTTGAAGAAAGCAAGCTCATCTTTATGTGTACTAAGGGTGGCTTCCAAACGTGTCTGCCTTCTTTGCATCTGCCACTGCATCCGCAGGACAAAGCACAAAATCACCAGGGAAATGGTGATAAAAAATCCAAGCATCCACTGAAGGGTATTAAAGCGGCCATTCATTTCAGCACGGAGATCAGCAATACGGCCATTCATTTCAGCACGGAGATCGTCAATACGCCTGTTGACGTCATCAAAGCGTTTATTAAGGGCCTTTTGACCCTCTTCAAGCCGAGTAAGCCTTTCGACGATTTCGCGGTCAGTTATCCTGGGGGCCTTTTCAACCGCAGCAACCACCATTGGGACTAACAAAATGGCCATTAAACAGGCAAAAATAATTACCTTGCGCATAGTTCAATCATAAAGCACAAACTGATTTTGTCAATTCAAGGAACTCGGTCAGGATAGATTGGATCTCACCATTGGAAGTGCACTGGACATCTTTGGAGGTGATGGGGTGGCCTATGATGAGGTGGTGGCCTTTAACAGGAAATAATTCCGCTGAAAAAATGCAATCTGCGGCGTACAATTAAGTGTTGAATGTCTTGCCCTAACCGGAGTATTGTAGTGAGGAAGTGTTGGAATGATGGGTCAAGGAGGCCTGAATGAGCTTTGACGTAATAATCGTCAATTACCGTTGCTATGAAGCACTAAACGGCTGCCTTTCAGGGCTTGAGAAGTGGGAACCGGCAAAGCTTGATACAGTCTATGTGGTGGACAACAGCCAAGTTCCTCTCCCTGATGATCTGGTCAGACGGTTTCCCGAAGTTGTCTGGTTGGCAAATAATGAGAATATCGGTTTTGCCGGAGCAGTCAACCAGGCCTTTGCTAAGGCTACTGCACCATATGTGTGTCTCTTGAACCCGGACGCGGTAATATCAGGGCCTTTATGGGGCCCTCTTGAGGAATGGCTGAACAAGAATTCCCATGTGGGCATTGTAGGCCCAAAGATATTAGATGCCGATGGTTCTATCCAAGGCTCTGCCAGGGCCTTTCCCTCCCTCACCACCGTCTTTTTCGGAAGGACTTCTCTCATTTCACGTCTATGGCCTGATAATCCCTTTACCCGAAAAAATATTTTGACGTCTCAATCTCCACGCGAGCCTATTAATGTGGAGTGGGTCTCCGGGGCCTGCATGATCGTAAGACGTTCGGCAGTGGTAAATGTTGGGCCCATGGACCGGAGGTTTTTTTTATATTGGGAAGACTGTGACTGGTGTACCCGGTTTCGGTCTGCGGGATGGAAGGTGGCCTATTATCCTGGAGTCGGGCCTGTGATCCACCATGTAGGCCAGGCCGGCAAAAATGCCAGGTGGCTGGCTCTTTATCACTTTCACAGAAGCGCAGTCCTTCTCTATTGGAAGTATGATCGTACACCAGCGAGGATCGGTTCTCTGATAGCCTTGGCGGGAGCAATATTAAGATGCGGTGTGCTGGGTCTCAAGTCGGCATTGAGGTAAATCGTATTTACTTCTCATCCGATGATGCGGGTTTGGGATCTGTCCCGAACCACCTGGAAAGCCGTATTCCAGCTTCGTAAACACCTATTAATGGAAGAAAAATAAGTATTTGTGAGAACACATCCGTTGGGATAAGCAGCACTGCCAATACGTATAGAGCTATGTAACCGGCCTTTCTGTGCTTTGAAAAATATTCCTTGGGCACGATACCATAGCGGGCGGCCAGGGCCATAAGGAATGGAATTTCGAAAACCAAACCAAAAGTAAAGATGGCCTTAAGGGAAAAAATCAAATAGTTCTGTAGCCTGGGCATTGCCTCCAGCCCCTGGTTTGCAAAGCCCAAAGTAATGGAAAACGCAACAGGCATTATGACCCAGTAACCAAAAAGACCTCCTGAGATGAACAGGCATATACCACAGAATATAAAGCTCTTTGTAAATTTTTTCTCTTTATCATACAGGCCCGGAGCTACAAACCTCCATGCCTGATACAAGATCATGGGAGAGGAAAGAATGACAGCACTCCAGAAAGCGACCTTTAGATAGGTCATAAAACCTTCCGTAAGGGCTGTGAATACCATAGAACCATCAGGGGGCAGGGCCTGATTAACAGGATAGAACAGCATGGAGACCAGAAAATCGGAGAATGCATAGCAGAGCACAAAAGCCACTGCTATTGTGACGAAACAGGTTATCAGTCGACGCCTGAATTCGTCAAGGTGTGTCTTAAAGGGAAGACGTTCAAAAGACATCTCGTTGACCACAGTATTTGTCGACCCGTGCGATTAGCTTTTAGCCATTATCGGTTAGCCGCACAGATCCGTATTTATGGATTGTCTTCATCCTTACCGCCTTTAGGTCCATCTGCCGCTTTCCGCTCTGACAATGAATCTCCATCGACCAGATCGGACCATCCGGATTCCGATCTCGCCCCTGTCTTCTGTTTTATGTCTTTCTCCAAGGACTCGATATCAAGCTGGCTTTTAAGCTCCTCTGAGGCCCTTTTTAATTTCCCCATATATCCCGCAATCTGTCTGGCAAGCTGAGGAAGCTCATCCGGCCCGAGAACTATCAGGGCCAGTGCCAAAATCAAGAGCAACTCAGGAAGCCCTATGCCAAACATTGATTATCCTCTCTTAAAGTAATCGTTCACTTCCCCCTCCTGACAGCCAACAGCCTTTTTCGGATTTCAAAGCATAATCTGTTGAGAATACGCCTTTTGGTGCAACCTTGTCCGCGGTTGAAACCCTACAAAAGCCTGTCGGCTGCCAGGGAGTGTAAACGGTTATCTCTTAAAGAACCTCTTGTTCCTGCTGCCCAGCAGACAGAGTAATTCATAACTAATAGTATCACCCCACTGCGCCAGATCTTCAGCAGTAATAATGTCATCCCCCTGCCTGCCCAGAAGCACGACTTCCTCGCCGGGGGATACTCCATCAAGCAAGGAAACATCTACCATAA
This sequence comes from Thermodesulfobacteriota bacterium, assembly GCA_034718455.1. Lineage (GTDB taxonomy): Bacteria > Desulfobacterota > Dissulfuribacteria > Dissulfuribacterales > UBA3076 > UBA3076. Next base: position 1,541 of record JAYEMY010000009.1, on the reverse strand, counting down.
AGGCCTTCATACAGATACTCCCAACCACAGGACAACGCCTACCTCTGATAAGTACCATGGACCTGTTGGACATGGACCGCAAGTATCCATCGTCATAACCTACAGGTACCACAGCTATCCTGGAAGGTCTTTTGGTGTAAAATCTGTGACCATAGCTCACCGGTGATCCTGCCGCCAAATTGCGTATAGCCACGATTTCACTGCGAAAGCTCATAACAGGTCGCAATTTAATGCCTTTTTGACTTTGAAACCCGGGATAGGAACCATAAATGGCCAGTCCCGGTCGGACCAGATTATAGTGGGCAGAGGGAAAATGGATCAGACCGGCCGAATTGGCCAGATGAACAGTTGGAGGATTCCATCCCATGCCTCTTACCTGGTCTAAAACTGATGCGAATGTATTGAGTTGGACCGTGTTAACCGAATCAAGAGGATCATCAGCAGATGATAAATGAGAATACAGACCTTCAAAGTATAGATGTGGCCATTGATTCGGCTCTTTAACAATATTATATAGTTCATCCGGTGAAAACCCGAGGCGTCCCATACCGGTATCCACCTTGAGATGCACTCTGCAGGTTTTATCCCTCACAACAGCAATACGCTCAAGAGTGTTCAGGGAAGAAACGTCAGCTATACCTGGAATAAGATCAAGGTCCAGGACCTCTCTTTCCGCCCCTGGAGGCAATCCCGACATGAACAAGATAGGAGCGGTTATCCCTCCCTGCCTCAGAGAAACCGCTTCCACAACTTCTGAGACACCAAATCCCCATACACCGGCCGATTCAAGCACTTGGCCGACCTCCACCAACCCATGGCCATAGGCGTCGGATTTTACCACTGCCATGATACGGGCCCCTGCGCTTTCCAGAAGTCCATTAAGGACCTTGAAATTATGGCGTACGGCCATAAGGTCTATTTCAATTCGATTGAGGTCTGTGTAGGACATAAGTTGTCTTTCAAATTTGGGCATCCTTTATTTGACACTGTATTTGGGCTTTGGGAAAGATGGCAGCCTTTATGGCTTGGCGGCAATGGTCTCTTGTGCCCATTCAAGGGCCGCTCTCACCCTTGGAGCTACCAGAGAAAGCGCCTCTTCATACAATACCCAGCGATACTCATCGTGTTCGGGTCTCCCTATTTCCGGATTTACCGGAAGGCTTACACGGGACTCCTTGGCCTCTGCTATATAATAACGGGCCACCTTGCCGCTGCCATAAGGTCCTGTCTCCCTGTAATCATATCCCCAGCGAAAGCTGAGGTCATTCAAGGTGGTCTCCTCTTTCACCTCCCTCTTGGCGGCTTCAACTGGAGACTCACCCGGCTCAACAATCCCTTTTGGGAAATCCCAATAACCAAAGGCCCTGAGCAATAAATATTTCAACTGAACTTCATTCCTCCTGGCTATTATTACCCCTGCTGAAAGGATCTGTTCCTTTATCATATTGCTCTCCACCGATAGCTGTTAGCCATTAGCGTTTAGCTTTGAAAAATCAAGACATTACGTTAATTAATCTCTTAAATCTTCAGCTATGCTGATG
>JAYEMY010000008.1:0-6084 GCA_034718455.1 Thermodesulfobacteriota bacterium | reverse complement strand
GGACAAGAGTTGAAATGCGTCAGATAGGCATAAGACACGAGACCAAAATGATAGGAGGAGTAGGAATTTGTGGCCGGGAGTTCTGTTGTGCCAGCTTTCTTCAGGGTTTTGATCCTGTATCCATAAAAATGGCCAAAACCCAGAATCTTCCTTTGAATCCAAACAAAATATCTGGAATTTGCGGTAGATTGCTATGCTGTCTTACCTATGAGCATGGAATATATCTGGAATTGGCCAAAGGCATGCCCCTTCTTGGAAAACTTTGTGATACTCCTGCCGGGCAAGGTAAAGTGGTGCGCCGAGACATCCTGAGCCGGACAGTCACAGTGGTTTTTCCTGATAACACACAACTGGAATTTAAAATTTCAGAACTTGAGCAACATCGTTTGCAACCAAAAAAAAAGCCCAAATCTTCAGCCACACATTCACCAAAGCAGAAGCGATTCGGAAGTAAATCGGGGACGGAGAAAAAGAGGTATGAGCATTCAACTGCGTCTAAAGATAATGCCGACCGTCCCAAGGATAGAACTAAAGAGAAAAATTTAAAAACAAAGGGAAAGAATAGGCGTAATAAGGGAAGATACGCTCAATCCAAGGCCAAAAAAAACAAGTAACTGTTCAGGGTTTAAAAAAAAGTGAACATCGAACATCGAATTTTGAATGGAAAAAGATGAAAAATAGATTCTATATTACAACACCCATTTACTATGTGAATGCAGAACCCCATCTGGGACACGCATATTCAACTGTGATTACAGATGTGCAGAACCGGTTCCACAAGCTTCGCGGGGAGGAGACCTTTTTCCTGACCGGAACAGATGAACATGGGGACAAAATTGTTCAGGCAGCAGAGAAACAGGGGATAGACCCAAAGATCTATGCAGACAGGATAAGCTCCCTATTCATGGAGTCCTGGCCCCTTCTGGATATTGAGCCTGATAGATTTATTCGCACCACGGACCAGGAACATATCGCAACCGTGCAACGAATACTGCAGGATGTCTATGACAGAGGGGACATAGTTTTCAGGGAATATGAGGGGCTTTACTGCTTTGGGTGTGAACGGTTTTATATGGAACGGGAACTTGAGGATGGAAAGTGCCCGGACCATGGTACTGTCCCTGTACGGTTGAAGGAAAAAAATTATTTTTTCCTTATGAGCCGTTATCAGGACTGGCTGATAGACCATGTAAAAAAGCACCCGTTGTTCATCACGCCTGAACGTTACAGGAATGAAGTACTGTCCTTTTTAAAGGATCCCCTGGATGACCTCTGCATCTCAAGGCCCGTCAGCCGTCTCACGTGGGGCATACCCCTTCCGTTTGACGATAAATTTGTAACCTATGTCTGGTTTGATGCCCTGATCAACTATCTGACCGGGCTGGGATATCCGGATGGCCCCAATTTTTCAAAATTCTGGCCGGTGGCCGAACACGTAATAGCCAAAGATATCCTGAAACCACACGGCATTTACTGGCCCACCATGCTAAAGGCCATTGGACTCGAGCCCTATAGGCGTCTCCATGTCCACGGCTACTGGCAGATCCGTGATCAGAAAATGTCCAAAAGCCTTGGAAACGTGATACGGCCGAAAGGTCTGGTTGAATCCTTTGGTGTAGATGCAACCAGATACTGTTTGATGCAGGAGATGGCCTTTGGCCTGGATGCCGGATTCAGCGAAAAATCCTTCTTGCTGAGGATAAACGCTGATCTTGCCAACGACCTGGGGAATCTTGTGAGTCGAACCCTGGCAATGGTCCGAAAATATGTCAAGGGAGAGGTCCCTGCGCCTCAAGAACCGGAGGGAGTGGAAAAAGAGCTGCGTGAGGCTGCGCTCAGGCTAGTACCTGCCTGGGAAAAGACCATGGAGTCCTTTGCAGTGCACAGGGCCATGCAGGCAGTCTGGGAAGTAATAAATAAAGCCAATAAAGTGATTGATACATCCGCTCCATGGGTCTTGGCCAAGGACCCGGCCAAAGCAGGCCGACTAAGGAATGTTCTTTATACACTCCTTGAATCTCTTCGAATTATTTCAATCCTGGTAGCCCCTGTGATGCCGTCAACCGCCAAGAAAATGCAGGCAGCCATAGGTCTTGACCCGCAGGAGGACCTAAATCTTGACGCGGCCCGGCGATGGGGAACACTGACTCCCGGAACCAAGACTTCACGCATACCGTCCCTGTTTCCCAGGTTGGAAACAGGTAAGGCAAAGGACAAGAAGGAGGTCAAAAAAAAGACTGTGTCTGAAGATGCTGAAAAACAAATTTCCTTTGAGGATTTTCAACAGATAGACCTCAGGATAGCAAAGATAACGGCTGCCGAGAGGGTACCCAAAGCAGATCGGCTTATTAAACTTAACGTATGCTGCCCGGAAGAACGAACCATCGTTGCCGGTATTGCGGAACACTTTTCACCTGAAGATCTTGTCGGCAGACAGGTAGTTGTGGTTGCCAACCTCAAGCCGGTAAAAATCATGGGAGTACGATCCGAGGGGATGTTGCTTGTGGCCAAGGACGATAATGGCTTTCATCTGACTACCGTGGCTACTCCGGCAGAATCAGGGGCAAGGGTAAGATGATTCATGGATACCAAGACCATCATTCTTGGTACTGCCGGCCACATTGATCACGGGAAGACCGCTCTGGTCAAGGCCCTCACCGGCATAGATACCGACAGGCTGAAAGAGGAAAAAGAGCGTGGCATTACTATTGAACTGGGTTTTGCCCTTCTTTCCATGCCTTCAGGCAGGCAGGTAGGAGTAGTAGACGTCCCTGGCCATGAACGTTTTGTAAAAAACATGGTGGCCGGAGCCATGGGGATGGACCTTGTTGTCCTTGTAGTAGCTGCTGACGAAGGGATAATGCCTCAGACCACGGAGCACATGGAGATATGCCGGCTCCTTGAAGTTAAAAAGGGGCTTGTTGTTCTGACCAAGAAGGACCTTGTGGAAAAGGAATGGCTGGAAATGGTCACTGAGGATGTCAGTGATTTTGTCTCCGGCACATTTCTCGAAAATGCTCCTGTGCTGGCTGTCTCCTCAGTTACAGGAGACGGCCTTGATGAGCTTCTCAGGGTCTTGGATGAAATGGTGTCGGAAGTGGCGCCAAGGGCCCCGGTCGGGCCATATCGCCTTCCGGTGGACAGAGTATTCACCATAAAAGGCTTTGGCACGGTAGTCACCGGCACTTCCATTTCAGGGCAGATCAGATTGGGAGACGAGATATCTATCTATCCCAAAGGAAGAACTGCCAGGATTCGGGGTATTCAGATCCATGGAAAGGATGCACGGGAGGCCCATCCTGGGATGCGCACGGCTCTCAATCTACAGGGTATTGATAAGGAGGACGTAATCAGGGGAGACGTCATAGCCACTCAGGGTAGCCTGCATGCAAGCTACCTCATTGACTTGAATTTTCTGTATCTTGCCCACGCAAGCAGTCCCCTGCGGCACAGAAGTCCTGTTCGCTTTCACGTGGGAACAGACGAGGTTATTGGAAGGGTCTTGCTCCAGGGAGATGAGCTTGTCCCGGGTTCAGAGGCATATATCCAGATAATGCTGAAGGAACCGGTGGCGGTCCTCTCAGGAGATCACTATGTTATCAGGAGTTATTCACCTATCCGTACCATAGGTGGTGGAAGGATCCTCCACCCTGTTCCCAGAAAACGGAAGCGGACCCGGCCTGCGCTCTGGACAGAGCTTGATATCCTGGCCAAAGGCGGACCGGCTGACATCATTGGATACCATCTGCAACGTGCGGGTGTGAGAGGGCTTTCAAAACCTGAACTCGCGATGCGTAGCAGCATCTATGGAAAACGCCTTGCCCGGGAGCTCGATCCTCTCATGAGTTCCAGAAAAGTTATATGCTCTGAAGGGGAGGGGCAGAGACTTGTCCACGGTAAAGTTTACGAGTCTCTAAAGGAGCAAACGCTCGACATCCTGCAAGCCTTTCATAACGACAATCCTCTTGTCCAGGGTTTATCCAAAGAGGAACTCAGGTCACGCCTCTTTCCTATCGCCGGACCTGTCGGACCCGCCTTTCAATCACCAAATCACCAAATCACCAAATCACCAAATCAGCGCCTGTTTCAAATGCTCCTTTCTGACCTTGTCAAGTCAGGAAAAATTGCACAGGAAAAGGACCTTGTCCGTCTTTCCACCCACAATGTGATTCTCGGGGATAAAGAAAAAGAACTCAGGAGCAAGCTTGAGATTATCTTCAAACAGGCCGGCTTTCAGCCCCCTTTTCGTGAAGACGCCATGGGCCGTGTGAAAGGACATGAGAAGGCGGCAGACAAAATATTTGATTTGATGGTCAGGGAAGGAATTCTTATACGTCTGAAGGACAATCTTTATTATCACCACAGTGCCCTGGATAAAATTAAGGATATGGTCATTCGTTTCATCAAAGAGCACGGCGAGCTTAACATAAAAGAATTCCGGGATCTTGCTGGAGGACTTTCCAGAAAGTACATGATCCCGCTCCTTGAGTATCTGGACAACCAGAGGGTGACCATACGAATAGGTGATAAGCGCAAGCTACGGGGAGGATAAAAAAATCACTCAATCACCAAATCACTCAATCACTCAATCACTCAATCACCAAATCACCAAATTCTCCCCAGGTTCTCTTCACTCAAAGCTCCACAAGGCCATGGAAGAGCGTCTGGCCCAAAGGGATTCAGGATATGATGTCAAAGGGACAAAACGAAATTTTGTAGTTACATTTGAGCTTGTGCCCGCCAGGGCCTCAAAGGGCAAGGCCATTGACGAAATTCTCCAGTTTGCCAAAGAGGCGGCGGTCGGCGGCTTGATCAGCGCCCTATCCATAACGGACAACGCCGGAGGACACCCTGCACTTACGCCAAGGGCACTTGGCTCGGAGATAATGGCCCTTGGGATCGATCCAATCATCCACTTTTCCTGCAAGGACAAAAACCGTAATCTCGTGGAGAGCCAGTTGTTCGTGCTTGATCGGTCCGGTCTTAAAAACCTATTGGTACTCACCGGGGACTACCCCAGATACGGATTCATGGGAAACGCCAAACCTGTTTTCGATCTGGATTCAGTCCAGGTCCTGGACATGATCTCCCATATGAACCAGGGGTTTGTCCTTGATTCCAAGGCACCATTCGGCGGTGTAAAGCTGGCTCCCATGAACTTCAATGCCGGCTGTGTTGTATCTCCTTTCAAACGCCAGGAATCAGAGCTTATCCCCCAATACTTAAAGCTCAAGCGGAAGGTAGCTGCCGGAGCAAGTTTTGTAATAACACAAATGGGTTGGGACGTACGCAAATTCGATGAGCTTAGGCGGTTTATGGACAGGGAAGGCCTCGTGGTACCTCTTATAGGGACAGTATTCATACCAACGACAGGATTGGCCAGGACCCTGTGCAGGGGAGAAATTCCAGGATGTATTTTGCCGGACAGGCTTCTTGAACGTATAGAACAGGATTCCATGTCAGATGACAAGGAGGGTGGTCCCAGGCTGGAGCGTGCAGCCCGGTTGGTGTCAATACTGAAGGGTATCGGCTACGAAGGGGTACACCTCAGCGGCCCAGGCCTTAAATATGCTCATGTTGAATGGATCATTGAGCGGGCAAAAGATATAAGCGAGCGCTGGCAGCTCTTTACATGTCAGTTTCTTTTTCCTGAGGAATGGAAATTCTGGTATTTCAAGGAAGACCCTGAAACCTGGCTCAATTATGATGAACCAACCCCTGGGTCAGAGGTCAGTCTTTCTTTAAGGGATTCACTTGGCCTGAGTATCGGACGCCTTTTCCACAAACTTGCCTTTGAACCGGAAAAATCTCTTTTTAATTCCCTTCGCAAGATGGCCGGATGGATTGATGATTCATCTTCAAAAAGGCATTTCACCTCTTTTGAATATCAACTAAAAGAGTGGCTCTATGACTGCCGGCGATGTGGAGACTGTACTTTGGAGGAAATGGGGTTTTTATGGGTCAACCGGAACTGGTGTGGTAAATCATCCCCTTTTTGTCAATTATTCGTTGTTTTACAGGTAGTTATGCCAATATTAACTATTGACATTTTTTTACCATTTATACCCTTGTTAACCTGTTGAT
>JAYEMY010000007.1:0-6204 GCA_034718455.1 Thermodesulfobacteriota bacterium | reverse complement strand
AACGGTTTCCAAAGTCCGGCAGAACGACTTAACCGATTTCGCTATCATGACAACTGGCTACAAAACCTCTTGATATCAGCTTCTTTGGAACGTTTTCGAGGTCCTCCCCCAAATCCGTTATAATCAGTAAAACTTTTAAGCCCCGAAGGAAAGGGCTGCCACGACCAATTCGCATTTGAGACTGTTTCAAGCGAAAGATTTTGTTCAGCACAACTGACACACGAGGTTCAACTCGATACTGATTCCCTTAGCTCTTCACTTCCCTCATAGATAGCCAATTCTTCGTGCAGACGCGCAATCATTTTGCGAATGCCCGCCTTTGTGAATCCTTAAAACTCAATCCACTCATTCCAGTCAGTCTCGTCTTCCGCAGCAAAGATTTCTTCTGGACGACGGGTCAGAAGCATTTCTTCCAGTTCTAATGCTGCCTCGACACCTTGCGATACGCCTTCGCCGTCAGCTACGTCGGCACAAGCGTACAGGAACCGAGTTAGGCGAATCTGGTGGGGACCAGCCCGCAACACAGGGTTACTATCTTTTAAGGGCCATGGGCGTATACTCGGCGCTCACGTATAGAAAGACGTGTGTTCACCCCGGGAGGTCCGTTGCATCTCGATGTTACAGTTGTTTGAAATTAACGGGTTGTTAAGCTAAAAGCTACCGGTCAGTAGCTAATCGCACAGGTCATATTTTTCGAGGTATATTACCCCCCAAAAGTGTAAACTACTTTTGGCTTGCTATGAAGGATGCCCATTAAATTACTAACAAATCGTTATCCAAAATCAGAGATGACATAGAAACCATGCCGACAAGTTCCCCTTGATCTTCAACCGGAGCTCTCCGTATACCGGCATGGTAAAGAAGGCTGGCCACATATCGGATATCCATGTCAGCCGGCACAGTAATGACCGGTTTTGTCATGATTTCATAGACATTTACTTCTTTGGACAACCGTCCGGGGATTAACACCTCCCGGATCAAATCCTGGATGGCTATGATGCTCCATGCATCATCAGGATGCCGTTTTGCCACTATCAGAGCGGAGATGTGTGCGTCCCGCATTGTTGCAGATGCTTCTTTGGCGGTAGCCATGCCGTCGACATACACCACCCCCTTACGCATAATGTCTCTTGCCCGCACAATTGGAGTTCTTGATGAGACCATAATCTTCCTCCCTTTTAAGACCTAAGTTAAGCGTTTAGCTTCGAAAAATGCTTCATCACGGATTAGTGTGGTAATCCGTGATGAACAGCTAATCGCTCAATTTAAGTAAGATAATGTATCAAGCCGGTATTGGTTCACCCCATACCTTTTAAAAATAGTGATCCAGCACCTCCTTTCTGAATCGCTCCATCTGGCTCTCCAGGCCGATCACTTGCTCCACCGGCACGACAAAAGCAATGCCGGTCCCTGGCTTATGAAACTCCCCTGCGGCGTTTATAGCATCTAAAATATCCTGAACAACATGTTCTTCAACCAAAAACATGATGATGTCGGTCTGGGCTTCCAGAGTGAGACCGAAAAATGTCTTCGCCTCATTGATGCCGGTGCCCCGTGCCGGAATAATTGTCGCACCGGTGGTGCCGGCAAGCTTGGCCGCGTCAACAACCTGATCGGTTTTTTCAGTTTTAACTGATGCTAAAATGACCTTAAATCGCATGGTTACCCTCCTTGGAAGATTTTTTGCTGCGGTTTACGGACCAGTGCATATATTGAGCATAACCCAGTACGGTAATAATCGGGAACAGACTTGCAAAAGCGATAAGGCCGAAGCCATCCAGGGCCGGATTGCGGCCGGGAACCGTGGAGGATAATCCCAGGCCGAGCGCGGCCACCAGGGGCACGGTCACTGTCGATGTAGTAACCCCGCCGGAGTCGTAAGCCAGGGGGATGATATTCCTGGGCGCGAATATAGTCTGCGCTACAACAACCAGGTATCCTGCCAGTATATACATGTAGAGTGGTGTGCCGCTGACAATTCGGTAGGCGCCCAGGCTGATGCCGACGGCAACGCCAAGTGCCACTGTTATTCGCAATCCCCACTGGCTGATGGTTCCGGCAGACACCTCGTTGGCCTTGTAAGCGACCGCGATGAGCGCTGGTTCGGCAATGGTGGTGGCAAAGCCGATCATGGCGGCAAAAAGATAAATCCAGCCGTAGGCTTTCCAGTCCGCTTGGGCAACAGCCGCCTCCGGGCCATAAATGAAGGTTGGATCCGACAACTGGGCGGCCATTATTTTGCCAAGGGGAAACAATGCCTTTTCAAGGCCGGCAAGAAACAGGGCCAGCCCTATAACTACATACACTCCGCCAACAATGAGACGTCGCAGGTGCGGGATAGGCTGGCGCAATACCAGCAACTGGAAGCAGATTATCAGGACAATGATCGGCAGCACATCCCGGCAGGTAGCAAGCAGTATTTTAGCAAAATCAATAAAAAAAGCCATTTGTAGCACTCCTGTTTGTCAACCGAAAACTATCAGCCCATAGCCAATGACAAATATAATGGGCAGCAGGGAAGCAAAGGCGATAAGCCCGAAGCCGTCCAACAATGGGCTGCGGCCCTTAATGCTTGAGGCCAGCCCGACTCCCAGGGCCGCGACCAGAGGCACGGTTACAGTGGATGTGGTGACCCCGCCGGCGTCATAGGCCAGGCCGATAATCTCTTCCGGCGCGATCATGGTCATCAGCATCACAACAACGTAGCCGCTGATAATAAGGTAATGGACAGGCCAACCTAAGATAATGCGCAATACCCCGACCAGGATGGCCAACCCTACGGAGAAGGCCACGGTCAACCGCAGGCCCAAGGCATATCCCCGAAGTGATTCCTCGCCAGGATCAATCAGATTGCCCTGACTGGCTATTTCAGCTGCTTCTCCGGCTACGGCAATAAGAGCGGGTTCCGCCACAGTGGTTGAAAAACCAAGGGCAAAGGCAAAAGACAACAGCCAGAAGACGCTTCCCTTGCGAGCCAGGGCATGCGCCATTGCTTCGCCGATGGGAAACAGGCTCATCTCAAGCCCCTGAATAAACAGGCTTAACCCTGTCACAACCAGAAGGGCGCCCAGGACTACCTCACCCAAATGCGGCAACGGCTGCCTTAGCACAACAAGCTGAAAAAAGGCAATAACCAGGATGATGGGCAACAGGTCGGTAAAGGCATCCTGCAGTTTTTTCAGGGCCACAAAAAGCACCCGGGTGTTTACAGTGAGCATTTTTTTCGAATCATAAGCATAGTGACGGATAAGGAACGGGAGATAAATAAGTTGAACAAAAATTAATAGGATTTTTTGTTGTATTCAAGGCGCGAGGAACAAGCATAACGGGTTATGTGATCGACGAGCAACGAAGAAAACGGCAAAAAAAACATTAATTTGTTCAAGTTATTTGTGACCGTTCACGGGATTACAACGCCCGTTTTACCGCACAACCCACCGAACTGTAAGCGTTTACAGGGTGCTGCAGATGCAAGGCGTACGGATACGCAGACGTACTTCATGCACTTCAAGTGCTCGACAATAAAGCAGATGCGGTGCCCTGTAAACGACTATAATCTCTTGAAGTGATCAGTACGATCCCTTGTCCCGGTCGGAGATCGTATGAAAACGGCACAGGGATATAATCCATTGGGTATTCTGGAGAAAGATCTCTGAGCGGGGCCCCCGCCTGGACAAATCCCTGCAGACTTTCCGCATAAAAATGCTGTTTATTATAAATATCCTTGTTAAGAATCAGCAAGGCCTCTTTTTGATCATTGATGGATGCTTTCCACATGAGCAGAATATTCGGATTGCCGGCATACAATATCTCCGTGGGGGCATCTTCCTGAAAAATCACATGATTCGACTTCAACTTGTTGACCTCAGTAATGAAAGGAATCAAATCAATGTCGGTTTCTTCCCAATCTTCCGGTCTGGTTTTTGCCACATGGGACCTTTTGCAAAAACCGAATTCAAAGCCCATGGGCATCATGACACCTGCTGAAAACAGCGCTGAAAACAGATAGCGTTGCTTAAGCCCTTCCATGTTGCCATGAAGTTCCTCGCATAGTCTCACAGTATCGTGGCTTTCAGGAAAGCTTATAGAAGGGATGATTTCTCGCGTAAGGGCATATTGTGCCATCAACCACGGACTATTGAAATCCCACCATTTGGAGCTGTTGAATATATAATCAAAACCGGCGCCGGCGGTCCTTCTGGTCTGGTCTGATGGACATCCGAGCGTCTCCGCAAAAAAGACCACATCAGGATGCTCCGTCTTTATTTCTTTAATGAGTCTTTCCCATAGGCTTTTGGGAACCTGGTAAGCGGCGTCACAGCGAAATCCCTTAAAACCCAATTCAATCAAGGATTTTACGATATTGAGAAAATATTGAAAAAGCCCCTCTTTGTCCCTTGTATCTCTATGATCGAACTTTGCCAGGTCCTTCCAGACCACCTTTTTTCCGTCTTCGTCACAGAAGGGATGGGCCACATGCCCCTCGGACTCCCACAGAAACCAGTCGGGATGTGATTTAATCAGATCTGAATCTACAGAACAGTGGTTGATTACCAAGTCAACCATCGCATTAAGACCCAGTTTTTTTGCGGCCCTAATCGCTTCTTTTGCCTGTTCCTGAGGTGTTTTTTTACTTTTTTGGTCAACCAAGACAGGGTTGAAATCATAATAATCCGCTATTGAATAAAGGCTGCCTGATTTACCTGGACACTGAATGGGATTAACAAAAATCCAGTTGAAGCCCATTTCAGATGCCCTCAATAGATGCCTTTCCCAGTCTGTGAACTTCCCGGCCAACAAGGGAAACAGGTTATAGATGATCATCTTTTCAGATTTTTTCATAGTGCTATCCTTTTTGCAGCTATATCAAAGAGCAATTTATGATTTTGAGCAAGAATCGACAGCCAATAGTTCATCCTTTCCGCATTTGTTTTATCTCTCCAGTGATTAAACAAGTAATCAGCATTAGCAAGAGGAAGCCTTCCTTCTGCTGGATGAATCTCAAGTGTAAAAGAAACTCGATCCGGACCCAGCAATTTCAATGATTCAGCAACTATCCTTGAAAGACCTGAAGGTCCAAACATCGGATCAAGAGATCTTCTGCCTTTGTATTCAAAAGGTATGGGAATTTCAACCAGAAAACTCAGGTGGTCAGAGACCCCAAAGGGACTGACGGTGGAAAGCGGATGCCCATCATGCAAATGAAAATGCAAGGGTTTTTCTAAGCGGCCAAGGGCCTGAATTACATTAAGCACTGCGTCTAATCCGGAATCAACCGCTTTTTGGACATCTCTGATCACCTCCGGCAGTTCAGGATCATTAGGCGTGATGGCGCACACATCCTTTCCCGGATGGTTGCGTGAATAGGCAGATCTTGTTTGCCATATGCCTATATGGCCTATATCAATACAAGCGCTCACGTGTTCAAGATCTTGTATCGCCTTCAAGATCTCAATAAAGAAATCCGGTTCCAGACCCGCTGCATATTCTACAAAAAGATAAGGGCTACCAGGGACCTTTTTCGATCTTGATTCTATCTCGTGCAATGCGGCCACATAATCGTTAAAGCGGGTTGTGGTTTCGGTTTGATCATGGACGACCATCCCAAAGATCCGGTCTTTGAATTTTGTGGCAAAATCCATGACCAGGTTGCGGTCTTGTTCATCAAAGAGGTTGATATCCCTGCGCAAATGAGCCACTGCTGGGGTTTCAGGTCTGGGCCTGAATTTCAACAGCCGGTCCAGCTCCACTGGTGTTACTGCATAAAATTCGGTTCCAAGACCTGCCTCTTTAAAACGCAGATTGGCTAGATGCAGAAGGGCATCATCACCATCAACCCTTTTCTGAAAAAGTGCCAGCAACCGCGGGCACTGGAATGGACTATTTTTTTTCATGTCTGTCATTTTAGATTTACATGATTTTCATTTATCCTGATAATCCTGATAATCCTGTCAAAAAAATGTGCCTTGCTGCATCTGCCTTGCTGCCTCCGGTTGCAGGTCTCACCTGATCCAACGGCAACAATTTGCGATCAGAGGTCTTGCCGCTTCCGGTAGCCATCTTGATTACAAAACGCCGGTAATCATTCACTCCCCCCCCCTGACAGCCAACAGCCTTTTTCGGGTTTCAAAGCACAATCCATTGAGAATACGCCTTTTGGTGCAACCTTGTCCGCGATTGAAACCCTGCAAAAGCCTGTCGGCT
>JAYEMY010000006.1:0-6246 GCA_034718455.1 Thermodesulfobacteriota bacterium | reverse complement strand
CATTCCACGTCCTCTTAGGATATAGGGTCAAGTTCAGTGTAGGGCCGGGAATTTGGTTTTTATTGGCTTTGTCCCAACTCTCTTTTATTTCTTTTGATAATTCCTGGATATCCCCATTTTCGCTCATATTTTGTATGGTTGTGTTTGAAATGGCATTAATTAGAGAAGTCAGGCCGTTATTGATTTTGTCTGATTCTGCCGGCTTGATATTGGGATCAAGGGGTAATGCCAGGTCCAACAATTCTACAGGGGCCTCTCTGGGCTGTAGGGTTTCATAGGCCTCATCGACCAGGTCCTTTACTGTAATACTTTCCCCGATTGGCCACGGCCCTGGGTCAGTGTGTTTTTGCCACAACAATGCCCAGGCCCTCAGCCGTTCCTTGGCCATGAGAAGGGACTCTATAATAGGAGAGTAAGGGGCTTTTGGAGAGCCCTTGGAGTCGGTGAGTTCCCCTGGATCTTTCAATATCGACTTAAGTTTGTCTTCATGTATTACCATCTCGTCAAGGTCTGTTTGCAATTCGTCATTATGTCTATCCAGATCCAATGAAAGCCGGAGAAATATCCGCGCATCCAGAAGCGGGTCAGGGGCTTCAGTGCCTCTTAATATTTTAAGAATTCCCTGTAGAGATTCTTCTTCGCCTTCGGCAGCACGTATTAATGTAGAAGCTGGAATCTTTTCTCCCAAGCCCATCTCTTCTGCCCAGGATTTCCAATTGCTGATAAGGCCGGTGAACCAGTCGAGCCTGTCTCCCAAAGGCGCCGGCGCAACAGCCTCAATTTCAATGGAGCAGTTGCTTGATGTGGGCGGTGGATTAATATCCTCTTCTGTAGGTACCAACAAAGTCAGTTTTGAAAATACCTGGTCAAGCCGCAGCATTGTATCCCGGCGTAGGTAGCTTGCCGGATATAATAGTCCATGTAGAATATCCATGTTATTGTCCTTTATGATTGGTGAAATGGATGTAGCCGCCTTTCCATTTGGCTGATTGTAGTATAATCCAGAAGTTTAAAAGCGGCTCGTAGTTTAAAATATTAATGCCTGTTATTGCAAGCTTGAAAAATCGCTCTTTACTTTATTTACTGTTTGAGGTTATGATTTAGGTGAACGCTTATAGTTCGGTGGAGTGTGGTAAAACGTTGTAATTCCGTGAACGGTTACTGATTTAAGAATAGTGATGCGGAACATGAAAGACAAACAGAAAAAATCTAATCCTCAGCGACAAATTAATCGCAGTATTTATGCCAGAATGCGGGGTTATATTGCCATGTTGCCCCAGTTTTTGGGATTGCTGCTAAATCTGTTGAGGGACCCAAGGGTCTCATCCACTGATAAGGCTATACTGGGTGCCACTGTTGCTTATATGTTAAATCCGGTTGACTTGGTCCCTGACTGGATTCCTTTTGTGGGACTGGTTGACGATATTTATTTGGTGGCTGTTGCTTTGTTGCGTTTAGTCCTCAGAGTTGATGAAAAGGTGCTTAAAGATAACTGGAAAGGGCGTGACGATTTGATTCCAATTTTGAGAAAGGTGGCTGATGTGTCGGTGGCTTTTTTACCGGCTCGTATTCGCAGGTCTATCTTTGCGAGGGTTGACAGATAAGAAACGCTGAGGAGGGGATAAAACATGTCTGGTTCTCGAAAGATTCAAATAGATATGCCTTGCGGGGTTTTCTACAATCTGTTCAATATAATACTGGATCTTAACGGGACCATTACAGTTGATGGCGGTTTTGTTGACGGTGTCGTCGAGCGACTAAAAGAAATATCGGAAATAATGGATGCTTATGTGGTGACGGCGGATACAGTTCAAACTCTTGACCATTTGACAGATCAGTTGGTGGAGGAATGTGGTATAAAGATCCATCAACTGGAATCCGGTAGGGGTGATCTGCAGAAGCTTGCTTTTCTGGAAGAGCTTGGTCGTGATAAGACAGTGGCTATAGGCAATGGCTGTAATGACGCCCTGATGTTGAAAGAGGCCAAGTTGGGTCTGTGCGTAATTGGTAAAGAAGGGGCGTCGAGTGATGCCTTGATAGCGAGTGACGCCATTTTTTTCAACATCTGTGATGCACTGGATATTTTACTCAAACCCAAACGAATGATAGCTACCCTGCGCAAGTAATTTCCTGATTCTGCTGAAAATACCCCATCAGTTTTAAAACTCATTTATGCCTAAGGCATTAACTATAATAGGTTCCAGTTCGTCCTTGGTTACCATACCGGTGTAGTGTTTGAGAATGCGATGATCTCTGTCAATCAAGAAAGATGCCGGAAGGGCATAGATATTTCCATAATCCTTTATCACCTTTGATGTGCCGATCAATATAGGATAGTTAATCCTTAATGCTTGTACAAATCCCGGAAGGATTCTTTTCCCATTCTGATCCACGGATATCCCGATAACGGCAAAACCTTTTGAACCGTATTGATTTTGCAGACGAATAAAGTCAGGAATTTCTACTCGACAGGGAGGACAGTTGGTGGAAAAGAAGTTAATGAGTACTACTTGTCCTTTATAGTCCGACAGATTTATGGATTTGTCCTGGAGATTAAGAAGCGTAAAATCAGGGGCATTGGAAGGATCAGCGTTGCCCTGGCAGGCTGTCAATAAAATTGCCCCTACCAGAAATAGAAGGACGCAATTAAGTATGCGTTTCCCAGCCTCAACCATCAAAGGACTCAATCCTGTTTACCAGACGTAGCAGAACTTCAACTTCCTTTTGAAGCAGAATTTTGCCTTTTTCAAGAGAGGCCTTTGAAGGGTCGCCCCACACGCCTCCGGGCCAGAACCTCTTTTTATCTCTGGCCAGGATGGGTGTGGGAAAGGAGGGATACTCTTCAGGGCTCGTACCATCAATGTGCCCTGGCCTCAGGTGAAGCATTAATGATGTTTCTACCTCACCGGCATGCGAGTCATTCTCTGTTTCTACAATTCCATCTGGAATTTCAGCTATCAGATCAAGGATAGATAATACCGCCACCCGACTTTTTTCAAGGTTGGACAGTATCGCTTCGCCTGCATCCGTAAGGGTAGCCATATGAGTGCCGCCGGCGTGACCGGAAAGTAGTACAAAGTTTCTCATTCCTTGATTATAAAGTGATGTGACAAGTTCTACAGTAAGCCTTTTCAAGGTATCCCCTGATATTGTAATTGTACCGGCATGTTGATTTGTGCTTCTGCAGAGTCCGTACCACACTGGTGGCGCAACGAAAAGAGGACGATGCCTGCTTGTTTCTTTGGCCAGTTCATACGCATGGATCGTATCGGTCCCCAGTGGTAGATGCTGACCGTGTTCCTCTACAACCCCAAAGGGCACTATAATAGTGCGGATTTTAGTTAGGCCTTCTATAAAGGCAGGCATGGTAAGTTCTTCTAGAATCATGGTGGAAATCTAATTATTGTGCCGGAATATGTCAATTTCTTAATTTGTCTTAAATTTGTTTTAAAATACTTGCCACTGGTTAATAGATTGAGCTAGAATATTCGTAAGCGTTTACAGGGTGCCGCATATGCGAAGCGTACGGATACGCAGACGTACTCCCTGTACTTCAAGTGCCCGACAACAAAGCAGATGCGGTACCTTGTGAACGCTTACAGTTCGGCGGGTTGCGGTAAAGCGTTGTAATCCCGCGAACGGTTACAGAAAGTATTTCATGTGGAGGATTTTAATGGGCAAAATTGTAAGCATACGGGATAAAAAACGTTCTGGTCGAGGGCATGCTCACAGGCTCGCAAAGATAAAGGAGGAGTTGTCAGGGTATTATGGCATCGACTTGGATTCCCTCCTGGCTTCGGAGCCTGCCACCAACCTTTCGGTCGATCAGTTTGACGAATTGACTGAACGTATTCTTGTTGCAATTGACGATTTTTGTGAGGAACACTCCAAAGTCACCGTTCATGACGTGTTCTACATTCTTGAAAATGTAAAGGATATTGTCAGAGAAAATTCCACTGAAGAAGATGAATGATGGTTTTATATAAAAATTTTACCTATAATAGCTAATAGCTAACAGCTCTACTTATGAAAGGGGGCTCTTGTATGGCAAGAGTAGCTGTAGGAGGTTCGCGTAGTATAGAATCCTATGAATTGGTTCAAGGTGTACTAAAGTATTTGTTGATTGACGGAGACGTTATACTTTCCGGAAATGCCCCTGGGGCTGATCGTCTGGGCGAGCGCTATGCCGGCGAAGCAGGACTTGAGTGGAAAATTATTCCTTCAGAGTGGGAGAAGCATGGGCTAAAGGCTACTATGATGAGAAATGATGTACTGCTCAGGTCAGCAGATTTTGTGATAAATTTTTGGGATGGACAGTCTGAAGGGGCAAAGCATATGCTGGAGATATCCAGACGGGCTAAAAAGCTTCTGGCTGAAGTCCGACCGGATGGTTATATAAAGCTTTTTCTGAATCCCAGACGATTGGCATAATAATTCTATATAGAACTTAAGTTGAGCAATTAGCTGTTAGCAATTAGCATTTAGCCTTGAAAAAGGGTTCATCACGGATTACCACACTAATCCGTGATGAACAGCTATTAGCATTTGGCTTTTAGGTATTAGTAACCTATTTGGAAAACAGCAGCAAATTAACAGCTAATCGCTAACAGCTAGGTTTGTAATAGCAAAACATCCTGCTTGTCAGGGCGGTGGACTGATAATCATTAAGCTAATAGCTAACCGCTAAAGGCTAACCGCTCAATTTAGGTAGAAAGGACTACTGTGACTCCAGAAGACCAAGCGATCATAACAGAGTGGTACCGGAAGATCGACGGAGAAATCCGGATCGGTCTTATACGGGCAGAAGACAATCGCAGCAAGCAAATTCAGGCATTCTGCGAGGACTTTATCCGCTTGGCTCCAGACGTCCGCATCGAAAGAGAAGAGAATGACGGCGAACAGGCACCTGAAATCAGCATTAGGGAGAATATAAGCTATCAAGCCGTGCCTATGGGAAGAGAGCTGGTCCCGTTTCTGGATGTGCTGGGCGGCCGGGATACGCCTGCAGGAAAACTGCCTTCACCGGTCATGGATTCCCTTAACCAGCTCAGGGTCCCTGCGATGTTGAAGGTCTATATTGCCCCCCAATGCCCATTTTGTCCCCAGGTGGTGACCCTGCTGCTGACCCTTGCCGCCTCGGAAAGTCTGATTCATATCACTATTATCGATGGTACCATGTTCTCTGAAAGGGCCGAAAATGATCACGTCCAGTCGGTGCCCACGGTTATACTGGATGATCAGTTTCGTTGGACAGGAGCGATTCAGCTTGAAGAACTCGTGCATATGATGCTCACCCGGGACCCTTCCCAGTTTGGTACTGATTCGCTCAGGAAAATCATCGAGCAGGGTGATGCCGCAGGTCTGGCGCAGATGATGATGGAAAGCGGAAAAATCTATCCTGCGTTTCTGGATCTGCTGACTCATGCAAAATGGCAAATTCGACTGGGCGCCATGGTGACGTTTGAATTCCTTACCGATGAGCGTAAAGAAATGGCCTCGCAGGTTATCGCGCCTTTGTGGGACCGGTTTTCCCAGGTAGATGATAAGGTCAAAGGCGATATTCTCTATGTTTTGGGTGAATCAAAGGATCCGGGTGTGATCCCGAAACTCAACAGTGTTTGCAACGGTCCTTATTCCGGCGAAGTTCTGGAAGCCGCCGTCGAGGCACTTGAAAAATTCTCTTGAAAATGAAACGCGAATGTGGTGAGAAAAATTGCAGTTAAAGTTCTTCCTTAATCCTATACGATTAATGGAGTGGGATCCCCCAGTAAACTGAGGCCATGATATCTGAAATCTGGGATTTCTTGTCCTGTGGGAGTCCAGAGAACCGGATACCTATTTCGTATTTAAATTTACTCTTTTTGCTCCAAACAACTATCGCTTTAGCTTTGATCGCTGGTTGTGTCGAAAAGGAAACAGTCAACATGGTTTCGGGTTCGATCTGTTTTGAAGCCTCTATACATATTCCTCCAAGACTGAGGTTAATCGTGAATTCTGTAAAGAAGAGACGTTGATCTGAATACTGAACAATTAACTGAATAGGTATCCTGGGGTGTTTTCGTCGATCAATACCCATTGAATTTTCCCTCATGAGTTTTCAAAGCTAAACGCTAATGGCTAACAGCTAATCGCTTAGCTTAGGTTATACACCCATTGTATTAAGTTGTCTGGCATCTTCTGAGATAATAAATAGCCGCCATTCCTGCCAGCACTGAAAAAATCAGCATACCCCATAAATCCATCGCC
>JAYEMY010000005.1:0-6250 GCA_034718455.1 Thermodesulfobacteriota bacterium | reverse complement strand
TCAAGCTCGGCTATGGTAATACTCTACCCATAGCTAAAAAGAGACGATCACAGCTTGCCTCTGAAGGCTCAATAGAGCCTTCGGCGTTGCGTCACAAAACTCGCCTGCGCTTATATGAAATATCCAGAGATGCTATTTGAATTTGATATTAGCTGAAAATTGTTCTAAAAAGGCGTACACAGTAGGCTTTTGCTTTTTTCGGAACTTTAGTTTGGTAAATATTATATGATCCCACCACCTGACAGCATATTGATCCAACGAACTGCAGATATAGTGCAGAAAGGTGGAGTGGTAGCCTTTCCCACAGAGACGAGCTATGGGCTTGGGGCCTCAATAAAATATATCGATGCCCTTGAACGAATCTATGTAATTAAAAAAAGGCCACGGCATAAACCACTTTTGATCCTCATTTCAGATACTTCGGATCTTATCCATCTGGTCAGCCGGGTTCCTCCGCCGGCAGTTACCTTGATGGAGCGCTTCTGGCCAGGTCCCTTGACCCTGCTTTTGCCGGCTAAACCGGGGTTACCATGGCCGCTTTGTGCAGATACAGCCAAGGTTGGCGTTAGAATCTCAAGCCATTCATGGGCACATTCCCTGGTACAAACCCTGGGGAATCCCATGACCGCAACCAGTGCAAACCTCTCAGAACACCCTGCCACTTATAAGGCCGAGGAAGTTGCGGATCAGTTACGATCTTATCCCCCTGACTATATACTGGACGGGGGCCCCACATCCGGAAGCGCCCCATCCACGATCATTGATGTATGCACTGACCCTCCTGAAATTATACGGGAAGGGGCAATCAGCCCAAAAGATATGGATCTGTGCGGTTAGCTGTTATTTCTAATTAATGTAATGCTCTGATTTTGCAAAACTAACAGCTAATCGCTAATCGCTCAACTTAGGTAATATGCGCATAATACGTAAATTTTGGTTACCTGTTTTACTCTACTTGGTTGTTCTGTCCGGTTATCAGATCTGGAAAGAATATACGCTGCCTGTTTCGGAAACAGGCAAAAATCAGATTGTATTAATTTCAACAGGGAGCACCTTTTCCTCAGTAGCACAACTACTTAAAACAAAAGGTTTAATCAAATCCAAAAGGGCCTTTTATTGCCTGGCCTGGTGGGAAAATGCAACAACTAGAATCAAGGCAGGAGAATATGAACTCTCTCCAACCCAAACGCCTATAGAAATCCTGGATTACCTGGTCCAGGGAAAAATCTGCCAATATATGGTTACCATCCCGGAGGGCTATAATCTGTTTCAAATAGATGACCTTCTTGCAAATGCAAAATTGCTATCAAACGATTCATTTCTCAATGTGGCAAGAGACAAAAACATCTTAAGAACTCTGGGCATAAAGGCTGATAGCGCCGAGGGCTATATTTACCCTGACACCTATCAATTTACCAGGGACGCTACTGCACGTGAGATGCTCCGCACCTTTGTTAATCATTTTTGGGAAGTATGGAATTCAGAAGAATTTAGTCGCAGGACGGAAGAATTAGGTGTTCAAGTCCACGATATAGTGACCATTGCTTCCATAGTGGAGAAAGAGGCCATGCGGTCAAGAGAACGGCCTCTAATTGCTTGTGTATTCTGGAATCGTCTAAAAAAAGACATACCGCTCCAGGCAGATCCAACCGTCCACTATGGAATACTTGTGGAAACCAAGGTAAAAAAACGCCGTCTCAGGTGGAAAGATCTAAGAAAAAAGACTCCCTATAACACTTATGTCAGTAAAGGTCTTCCCAAGGGGCCGATTTCAAATCCTGGCAAGGAATCCATTAGGGCGACTCTTTATCCATCAAAAAAGGATTATCTCTATTTCGTTTCACGAAATAACGGGACACATTGTTTTTCCCGGACTTTGGCTGAACACAATAGGGCAGTAGATCAATACCAACGCCGGCGTAAATACCGGCCCAAGAAAAAATTCCCTAGTGATTCAACACAAACCACCCCACCCACTTTGAACCACTCCCCCACTTCCCTTTTAATCGCCAGATAATAATCAAAAAAATCTCCAAATTTTTCAAGTAGATGGAACTTGTTTCCGATAAAGGAATTAGGGGTAATTTATATATTTCTGTATCAATTTTCAAGAATCATCATTTTTAAAAGCAATTTATAGAAAAAGAAAGGAAAGCACAGTTTCTGTTATATAACATACTGATATTTTATGATTAAATTATCTCTTAATTCTCTTGACAAGCAACCCGTTATTAAAATATATAGGCATATAGTGGGATAAAGTAGTACAAAGGGGTAAAAGTAATGTTCAGGGGACGGTCGGACCATGTCTTAGATGTTAAGGGCCGTCTTAGCATTCCCGCCCGTTTTAGAGAGTTCTTGCAGGCAAAATACGATGGCCGCTTGATAGTCACGAACCTGCCCTCTTGCCTCGCAGCTTATCCTTTTGAGGAATGGCGAAAGATAGAAAAACATTTCAGCCGGTTCCAATTTGGACCTCCTGAAGTCGTAGCCTTTAAAAGATATTTATTGGGAGCAGCAGCGGAATGTCCCCTGGATGGCCAGGGGAGAATATTGATACCCCTGAAACTCCGTGAAGAGGCGGGACTGACCAGGGATGTGGTTCTCTCAGGTATGCTTACTTATTTCGAAATATCAAACAATGATAACTTGAACAAAGAATTGCAGAAAACGAGGGATAACTTTGACCAGTACAGCAGCGACATCACCGCTAAATTCGGAATCAGCGGCTAGAAAGGAGATCATGCATGTTCCTGTAATGGTTTCCGAAGTGCTGGATGGCCTGTCGTTGAGGCCCGGCGGGGTCTATGTTGACGCAACACTGGGCCTGGGGGGCCATACAGAGGCCATATTGTCAAGGTGCCCTGAAGTCAAAATGGTCCTTGGCCTTGACTGTGACACAGATGCCATGGAACAGGCAAAATCCAGGTTGAGTCCATTTGGTGACAGAATTCTATTCGTTCACAGCAATTTTATCCATCTCCATGACGTTCTTTTGTTCAATAGAATAGGGCAAGTTGATGGGATACTCATGGATCTTGGAATCTCAAGCTTCCACCTAGAGAATAGTAGAAAGGGCTTCAGTTTTTCCAGGGATGAACCTCTTGACATGCGCATAGATTCTTATACCCCCGGTGCAGTGACTGCTGCTGACATGGTCAACAAACTTCCGGTCAAAAGATTGACAGAGATTATCCAAACATACGGGGAAGAGAGATGGGCAAAGAGAATCGCCAAACGCATATATGACAGGCGGAAGACAGCCCCGATTCTGACCTCAGCGGAATTGGCGGAAGTGGTTGCCCATTCCATTCCCAGGAAATACCATCCACGCCGAATTCATCCTGCCACACGGACCTTCCAGGCGCTCCGGATCGCAGTGAACCGAGAACTTGACAACCTTAAAGAGGCCCTTGACTCACTCCCGTCTTGCCTGAGACCGGAAGGACGACTGTGTATTATCTCTTTTCATTCCCTGGAGGACCGTCTGGTAAAAATCGCTTTCAGAGAAGATAACAGGTTGAAACCCTTAACTAAAAAACCTCTGGTACCAGGTCCTGAAGAAATGCACAGTAATCCCAGGGCCAGAAGTGCCAAGCTAAGAATTGCTCAATGTATAGAGCCCGACGCTACACAGTTAAAATTAATATAACCGCCCTTGAGTATTTTGCCTGGACCTGCATTAGGAGGGAGAAAAATGAGTCTTCGATCAGCAACAATCAGAATACCCCAGAGACGTTTATATGTTCCGATGGCACAGAAAAACAACACCGGCAGCAGCTTTTCGTTCTCAAAAGTACTTGAGATAACCCGTCAAAAGACAATTGCGTTCATATTTGCTCTAGCCGCCTTATTAATCCTGGGGTTCTGGACTACTCACGAGACCCGGAAAATAGCAAAGGACATAGAGTTCCTTCAGATAGAGGAAGGCCGTCTCAGTATTCAATATCAGGATTTTAACACTCAAATGAATCAGCTCAAAGCTCGCAGCCGTATGGAAAAATGGGGGGGGAAAATGGGACTTCACCCACCCACTGACAGGCAAACAATATCCCTTAACTGATATCTAAATTAAGCTATTAGCTGTTAGCGTTTAGCTTTGAAAAATTCGGGCGTTACGTTAAATAGAAATAACACCCAATGGGTAAAAATTTGAATAGTAAAACATCCTGCTTGTCAGGGCGGCAGACCGATAATCATTAAACTAACAGCTAATAGCTAACAGCTCAACTTAACTGATAGAGATCAGAATGAGTTTTCCTTATAAAGATAAAAGAATTTTGTTCCTTTTCGCCCTGGCAGGTCTTTTGATCATGACCACATCATTTGTTGGTTGCTTTTGGCAGAACAACAATATTAATGGCGAAGATGATATTGATTCGTCCAGGCTTTCTCAACAACAGAGCCATGACTACTATTCCCGGCAAAGCCCCCTGTCCAGGGGCATAATTCTTGACAGGACAGGAGCGATATTCGCCGTAAGCCAAAAGACAATCTCTGCCCTGGCAAGACCTTCCAAGTTGCCGCAAGTTGATGATTGGGTACCACTGGTATCAGGAATTCTTGGTCTTGATCCTCATGCTGTGACACAACTGCCGGCAAAGGAACATGACGCTATCTGTCTAAAAGACAGCATTTCCGTAGAACAAGGTCTGAAGCTGAAAGACATAAGGCTTAAGGGAATAGAAATACAGGAAAAATATAAAAGGGTATATCCTTGCGGTACACTGGCTTCTCCTGTTTTGGGGTTTGTCGATCAAGGCGGCAGGGGCCTTGAGGGAATTGAATACACATATAACAGCCTTTTAAACCACACTAATGTGTCACAAATTCACGCGGGTGGACAGGAGCTTACGCTTACCCTTGAAAAAAATATTCAGGCCTCAGCGGAAAAAGAGCTTGGCAGGCAGATGAAAAAGCTTAAAGCTGATAAAGGCTGTCTTGTTATAATGAGTGTTGAAAACGGTGAAATCCTTGCCCTTGCCAGCAAACCTTCCTGGGACCCTGAACGTTTTTGGGAACTACCTGCAACAAACATTACAAATTACTCTCTGCAAGATAATGTTGACCTGATGGTCCTTACGCCTCTCTTAAACTGGATGTTTGAACAAAGTGAGCTGCCAAAATCAGATGGCCGGTCTTTGGACAAAATGGCCCATAAGTGGAAATGGGAGACTTTGGGTAAAGGTCTGGTCATGTGGAGTCCATGGGCTGAACAGGAGCTGAAAGATTTTGCCTCTTATAACAACCTATCAAAGGATCTCTGGGGTCTGGGGTTTGGTCAATCTACAGGTATTGACCTTCCGGGTGAAGGCCGGGGCAGCCTGTCTTCAGCCCTGCCAAGCTCTCAGAATTGCTTCTTACGCCGGGGTGTCACAGCCAGTCCGATCCAGATTATCAGGGCCTTCTCCGCCCTGATAAATGGAAATATATTGGTGACACCACACGTGGCGCTACAAAGCCCTAATGAATTCCTGACATCCGCGTCATCTGTGAAGGACCAAAGGCAGGCCAAAATTCCTTGGTTCACAGAAGAGCTTATGCTCAAATTGCGGGAAAACCTCGCGGTCAGAGGAGGGCCTTCTCTTGCGAGCATCAGGTGGAATGAACAGTCTAAGCAAATATCCCCTCAATTTCCAGCACAGGTAACCGCCCTGGGATTCTGGCCCAACAAATCACCCAAAGTAAGTTATATTGTTTTGCTCGACGGCGTAAAAATTGATCCTCGTGAACGTAGGGGCACTTTAGGACGAACATTAATAGTAGCAAAACAGGCGGCACAGATACCCTTGAAAGATAAATGGCGAACAGTGAAAAACCAAGAGACCAAAAAAGAACTCTCCAGAATGCCGAATCTTAGGGGAAAATCAGTAAGACAGGCCTTGGATATTCTGCAATCCATAGGCATTTCCACCAAACTCAAAGGCGTAGGGACTGTGATTGCACAAAAACCAAGATCAGGAACACCTCTTAAGGCTGTGAAGGTCTGCAGTATAACCTGTAAATGATGTTTGGTAATACACGGCACGAAAGGACGTAACCGTTCATACTCCCTGGCAACCGACAGGCTTTTGCAGGGTTTCAACCGCGGACAAGGTTGCACCAAAAGGCGTATTCTCAACGGATTGTGCTTTGAAACCCGAAAAAGGCTGTTGGCTGTCAGGGGGGGGAAGTGAATGATTACAGATGAACAGGTCCGGCGGCGGGTAACGCAGATTATGGCAGAAGAGTTTGAACTCGAACCCGAATT
>JAYEMY010000004.1:0-6261 GCA_034718455.1 Thermodesulfobacteriota bacterium | reverse complement strand
GTCTTTTTTGCCGTCTTCTTCGTTGCTCGTCGATCACATAACCCGTTATGCTCGCTCCTCGCGCCTTGAATACAACAAAAAATCCTATTAATTTTTGTTCAACTTATTTATCTCCCGTTCCTAATTGCAACGCTGATTTTCCATCCACGTTTTTTCCTCCTCGCACTTTGCCCTCGAGCGAAATCCACGAGTTTTTTTATGAGACTCTTATTACCTGTTTTTACAGCTATTACCTGGTAATAAGGACGGAGTAGACGTTTCCCTCTTTTAAATAATTTGTCCTTTTTTTAACTATTCCATAAAATTTTTCGATAAGAAAAAGAGGTTCTTCGATTGAGCAAGGAATAGAGATAAGAGATTAAGGATATAAATATAATGAATTTAAATATTCACAGGGGACTTTATTTCCCTGAAAAATTCACGATAAAAGGATTTGTAAAATCCAGGGGGTGCAAAAGTACTATATTGCTTTTTACAATATTTTTATGTATTGCAGGAGGCTATTACTTTAATTTTACTACGAAAACAAAAATTAATTATGCCGAATTTTACTCAGCTCAAAAGTTTAATGCCATTCTTAATTATTTTAGCTTACAGATTCTTTATACTAACCTATTCTATATTCCAATTATACTAGCTACTATATGGTATCGAAAAATAGTCATCCCGTTGGCAATTTTCTTAGGTTGTTTTCATATATATTTAACATATTCTGCTCTTGGAATTCTTATGGTAGGGACCCTTGAGAGGGCGGGAATTCTTATATTATTAGCTTATGTTATCGCACTTATCAGCGAGAACAAAGCTAAAGAAGAAATAAAAGTACGAAAATCCGAGGAAAAATACCGTTCTCTCGTGGAATCTACAGGTGATTTAATCTACATAGTAGATAAAGAGTATAAGATTCTTTTTGTAAACGCTATTTTGTTGTCTCAATTTGGCGTATTAAGGAGCCAAGTTTTGGGCAAGACATCTGACGCATTTCATACGACAGAAGAAATGAAAAAATTCACCAAGAATGTAAATAGAGTTTTTGAAACTGGTATAATTAAAGAGTATGAAGTTTACAGCAAAAAATATGATAAATGGTTTATGAAAACGCTTAGTCCAATTAAAGAACTTGACACTCAGAATGTAATAGCTGTTTCAGTAATATCAAAAAACATTACTGAGTCTAAGAAAGCGGAACAGGATTTAAAAAAGGCATATAATGAACTCAAAGAAACCCAAAATCAGTTAATACAGAATGAGAAAATGGTCGCTATGGGACGTTTGACATCTGGAATTGCTCATCAAATTAGAAATCCTATTGGTATTATTTTGATGGGTATAGAGTATCTTGATAATACTTTGTCGGAGAAAGATGAACAATGCGCAGGATCTATTAAAATCATAAAACAGGCTGTAGGTAGGGCCAACAAAATTATTATTGATATTCTGCAATTTTCAAGAAAGACCGAGCTTAAATTTGAATCTGTAGATGTTTGTGAATTATTAGATAACACAATAAGCCTGCTGAAACATAGCAAAAAATTGAAAAATATAAAAATTCGCAAAAATTATCCAAAAGAACCAGTAAAATGTAAAGCTGATAAGAACATGTTTCAGCAAGTAATTATTAATCTTTTGGACAATGCAATCGATGCAATACAAGAGGAAGGCGAGATTAAGATAAATATCTTTTATAAACCAGCATCGAAGCTAGGCAAGAGAGTAGGCAAGAGAGGAAATGATTATTTTAAGATAGGTGATAAGCTTGCTGTGGTTGAAATTCAGGATACAGGTGAAGGCATTCCGGAGGATGCTTTGCCGAAAATATTTGAGCCTTTTTATACTACCAAAGAATCAGAAAAAGGAACGGGTCTTGGTCTCAGTATAGCACATTTAATTATAGATCGGCACAAGGGATCTATTGAAGTAGAGAGTGAAGCAAATAAAGGCACAAAGTTTATTATTAAGCTGCAGCCGGAAAAGAAGCCAATCAAAGGGTAACAATATGGCGGAAAAGAAAAAAATACTGCTAATTGATGATGAAAAAGATTTATGTTTTTTTTTGAAAGCCAATTTAGAGAATACCGGAGAGTTTGATGTAATAGTAAGTAACCGTGGCGATAAAGGTATTAAATTGGCTCAAAGAGAAAAGCCGGATCTGATTTTGTTGGATATACTTATGCCTGAAATGTCAGGTGATGAAGCTGCCGAAATCCTTCTGGATAATCCTGCGACAGCCAAAATCCCCATTATATTTCTCACGGCAATGGTTACTAAGGAAGAAATTGGAGATGTTGCGTTGAAAGAAAGAGGGGGGCGAAACTTTATAGCTAAGCCGATAACTACTGAAGAGCTTGTAGGTGCTATTAAAAAGGTGTTGATGTGTTGAGCTTATTAGCTCATCTAAGAAGATTGAAAGCATAGTCTTTTCAAGTTCAAAATCCTGCCTGCTCCGGCGATTGTTGTACCATAGAGATAAAGCGGCTTTTGATATTTGTCTGAAAGAGAAATTAATCGAGACAGGGAATCATTTACTATTGTTGATCCTGTTGCCAAAATGACGTCGCAGGTCGTAAAGAGTTCTTGTGTCATTTCTCTGCCATCCCAGATAGACACCCCATATTTTATTCTATTAATATTGTCCCTATCTAGGTCTGTTACTTTCAGATTTTCCGCAGATAACCTGCTGGAGAAATTATCTATTATTGCAGGCTGGAAGCCAACAATTCCGATCCTGACATCAGAGCCGTATTTATCAATGATTACTCTGACTATTTCCTTGGCGCATAATTCCGGCTCTTTGTCCTTGCAATGAATAGTTCCGTTAACTATATCCACGTATCGCATCAGTGCATTCAGCGTAGCGACAAAGAGTGCTCTTTCGCCGTTATCCGTCAATCTTAATTTAAGTATTTCCTTAAGTTTGCCCCTGAAAGACCTTGGAACGTCGGTAAATGCCTGTCCCAAGGCTTTTTTAAAATCCGCCTGGATTAAAGACTCCTTGCCTTGAAGCAGTGGGAAATCCTTCCTTTCAGTATTGCCTATGGCTTCTTCAGGTGTCAGGATTTTCGCTGTGATATTCACTTCACCTTCCATGAGGCCATTTTCTGCAGCTATATCCTTCAGCGCTTTTTTTAATTCTGCGTACATTTCCTTTTTTCCTTTCATTTAACGTTCACTCTCAGTGTGTTGAAAGATGAACGTCCAACATCGAACATCGAACGTCCAACATCGAATGAAAAACAAATATCAAATACCGAACATTTAACGGCTATTTCTGTTTTTTTCAGCCGTTTTGATACACGTAACGAAAAAACGAACTGTTCCATTATTCCAGATTCGGAGCAAAAAACCAAGCCTCAACAACTTCCTGTAAATTCAATAAGTTGTAGAATTTCCGAGACGTATAATTAGCAGCTTTTATTCCAGGTCATAAGTCTGTTTCTTGCGTCCTATTCAAATTCCCCGGTAAAATCTAATTTTTTTGCTTTTTAGAAAATTAAATAGCTATAATATCAGTATATTACTTTTGGGACATATTTTTCTACCAGGAGATTTGAATAGGATACTGTTTCTTCATCTTTTCCCATTCAATATTCGATGTTGGACGTTCGATGTTCATCTTTTAGCAGTTCATCCGTAACCGTTCACACTCCCTGGCAGCCGACAGGCTTTTGCAGGGTTTCAACCGCGGACAAGGTTGCACCAAAAGGCGTATTCTCAATGGATTGTGCTTTGAAATCCAAAAAAGGCTGTTGGCTGTCAGGGGGGGGGAAATGAATGATTACGTTCATCCGGTGCTTACTCCGGCATTTTAAGATCATCAGAACAGGCGTTGACACCTTTTCATCAGATGGTAGGTTGAGCCTGCTTTGTTCTGAGAACAAACATGGGGAAAAGGAGATTATGGATAAGAAAAAAATATTAGTTGTAGGTTCCGGAGGACGCGAACACGTTCTTTGCTGGAAACTGGCATCCAGCCCAAGAATTTCAAAAGTATTTTGTGCTCCGGGGAATGCCGGTATAAGTCAACATGCCGTCTGTGTACCTTTAAAGGTCTCTGACATTAACGGCCTTATATCATTTGTCAAAAAGGAGGGTGTCGATATAACGTTAGTGGGCCCGGAGGCCCCTCTGGCTGAAGGTCTGGTAGACAGATTTAACGAACAGGGACTCGCAGTATTCGGACCCACTAAAGCGGCTGCTGAAATCGAGGCCAGTAAGGTATTTTCAAAAAACTTACTCACTGAGGCAGGCATACAAACAGGGGCCTACAAGGTCTTTACCAAGCCGGATGCCGCGTTTGATTATATCAAGAACGTAGCTGGAACGCCCATTGCGATAAAGGCAGACGGGCTGGCAGCCGGCAAGGGTGTGTTGCTCGTCCATTCCCTCACTGAGGCGGAGGAAGCAATAGATCTCATTCTTTGCAAAAAGGTTTTTGGTGAAGCGGGCAATCGTTTGATAGTAGATGAATTTCTCACCGGGGAAGAAGTCTCCTTCATGGCTATAACCGACGGAACAACAGTCCTTCCTCTTGCCACTTCCCAGGACCATAAGCCCATATTTGATAATGACCGGGGGCCTAATACCGGTGGTATGGGCGCTTACTCCCCAGCTCCGGTGGTAAGCAGTATTCTATTTAACGATATCATGGACACGGTTATGAGGCCCACAGTGGAAGCCATGGCAAGGGCAAAAAGGCCTTATCAGGGAGTGCTTTATGGCGGCCTTATAATTAAAGACGGTATGTTTCAGGTCTTGGAATTTAACTGCCGGTTCGGTGATCCCGAGGCCCAGCCGATCCTGATGAGACTCCGCACTGATCTGGTGGAGATACTTGAGGCAGCACTTGAAGGCAGACTGAATGAAGTCAAACTTGAGTGGGATCCAAGAGCTGCTGTCTGCGTTGTCCTGGCCTCCGGAGGCTATCCTGGAAGTTATAAGACAGGCAAGGTCATCCACGGCCTGGAAAAAGTGGCTAAGATGCAAAATGTAATGGTTTTTCACGCAGGGACCGCCAAGGATGAAGACCGATTCGTCACAGCCGGCGGAAGAGTCCTTGGGGTTACTGCACTTGGCAATACCGTTTCAGAGGCAATAGACCTTGTATATGAAGCAGTCGAACACATTTCATGGGAAGGGATGCACTATAGAAGGGATATTGGTCAAAAGGCCCTCAGATACATGTCCTGTGCGACCGGCACGCCGGTTTCCCAGCATCCCGGCAGCAATGTCAAGGTAGGCATTGTTATGGGAAGCCTCAGTGATAAGGAGGTTATGGAAGCAGCCCGGGATATTCTGAATGAGTTTGATATAGCATGTGAGTTGAGGGTTGCTTCAGCCCATCGCTCCCCGGAACTTACTGCATCATATGCCAGAGAGGCGGAAACCAGAGGAATAAAGGTCTTGATTGCCGGCGCAGGAATGGCCGCACACCTGGCCGGCAGCCTGGCAGCAAATACAATTCTCCCTGTAATAGGGGTACCGGTGAATAGTTCGGCTTTGAATGGACTTGATGCCTTGCTGTCCACTGCCCAGATGCCCCCTGGTGTCCCGGTTGCCACCATGGCAATAGGAAAAGCCGGAGCAAAAAATGCCGCCTTGTTGGCGCTTCAGATCCTGGCATTGGAAGATATGGACCTTGCAAGTAAATTCAAGGAATACAGAAAGGCCCAGGCAAAAAAGATAGAAAAACTTGATAAATTCTAATTGAGGGATTGAAGGTACTTAATTGATTGAGGCTCTTAAGAGCCTCAATTTATTTCGAGCTACGCGGTCATACTCCCTTGTGCTTTACTCGAAATACTTTTCTTCTACTGATATGCCCGCAGTACTCAAGCGTTTATAGTCTGCATTTAGCAAGAAAGCCTCTTGGTCTTCGGTTATTCCTGCCTCCGGATGTATCTTTAGACTATAGGTATCTTGTGGAAAACAACATCTCCCTCTACCATCTTTCCTTCTTGGGCCCTCTGAATCAAGCCTTCAAGACGACAAACAATAGGAATCATAGGTCTTGTATCCTCTCAGTAATGGGTATATTTTAAAAAGATACTTGTTCTTTAAACAATAACTCCTGATTGCAGACAGTCAATCAGAACTTGAAGAGAATTTCGGGCATCCTTCATTCTATAGTTTACACTTTTTCGACCTGTGCGGTTACACGTCAAATTGTGCAATACACGAAAAGGAAAAGGATTATCACGAAAGCACGAAAGATTGAAAACACGAAAAAGAAGCCTCTGGATGGATTAATGAACATCGAACGTC
>JAYEMY010000003.1:0-6271 GCA_034718455.1 Thermodesulfobacteriota bacterium | reverse complement strand
AGCCGACAGGCTTTTGCAGGGTTTCAATCGCGGACAAGGTTGCACCAAAAGGCGTATTCTCAATGGATTGTGCTTTGAAACCCGAAAAAGGCTGTTGGCTGTCAGGGGGGGGAGTGAATGATTACCATGCATTCTCTGCGGTTAATAGCGGAATACGACTGTTTGGAAAAATTCAGTCCCGCGGCACAGCCATCATACGTTCAACAGCCTTGAGGGCCTTTAAGCGAATCGGTTCAGGCACAACAATCACCGGCCCTTCTGTTTGAAGGGCCGTTAATACTTCCTTCAGGCCTGTTTTTTTCATGTCTATACAGATCATCTCAGGAGAAGCAGCGTAAAATTTCTTTCCTGGATCTTGTTTCTTCAACGTGTGTAAAAGTCCTATCTCTGTAGCGACAATGAATTCCTTCGCCTTGGATTCTGCTGCAAAGGTCAGCATGCCGCTGGTGCTTCTTACCGCGTCCGCCATATCCAGCACCTCTGGAGGGCACTCGGGATGGGCCATCAGCAAAGCCTCGGGATGGACGGCTTTTGCTTCCTTGACCTGGGCAACTGTGAGTTTATCGTGAATCGGACAGTAACCAAGCCAGTAATGAATTTTTTGGTCTGTGTGTCGCTGTGCCCACATTGCAAGGTTCTTGTCAGGGGTCATAAGGACCTCCTGGGTCTTTAAGGATTTAACGACCTGCACCGCATTGGCTGAGGTGCAGCAGATGTCGCTTTCCGCCTTTACTTCGGCTGTAGAATTCACATATGTGACCACAGGCACGCCCGGATACTTTGCTTTCTCAGCCATCAACTCCGCAGCGTTCAGCATATCCGCCATACTACAGCCTGCCTCTTTTACCGGCAGTATTACTTTTTTATCCGGACAAACAATGGACGCAGTCTCAGCCATAAAAAGGACTCCGCAAAATATTATGATGTCGGCTTCGGTCTCTGATGCCTGGATACTCAGGGCCAGAGAATCCCCGGTAAGGTCTGCAATATCCTGGACCTCCGGCACCTGGTAATTGTGAGCAAGAATGATAGCGTTTTTCTCCTGTGCCAATGCACGGATTTCGCCAGCTAAACCTTCATTGGACATTTTGTTCTCCTGAACCTTGAACCTCAGAGTCATCTGTACGGTAAATTTCCACACCCGGAGGTGGAACAAACCGGAAAAGATCGTCTGGAAGGCCTTTATTGACCTTGACATTGCTGAATACAAGATGGGTCCTGCCACCTAACTGGTCTTCCAACCACATCTCCTTTACCAGATGGTTATCAGAATCCACGACAATCCATATAGTGCATACCTGCGGTACCGGATTCCCTGGGGTAAGCTTAAGCATCCACCTGGCATCCGGTTGGCCTTCTACAGGATGCTCTACAATAAAATAACGCTTGAGGTCACCTTTTCCGAAAAAAAAGGCCTTGCTTATCTCAGTTGAGAGTAATTGATCCCTGGGAAGCACCATTACCTGATTGGCTTCCTCCTCATACACATATACCTCTTTCCCGCCGGTGACAATAAGCTGCGGTTCCGGTTGACTGTATTCCCATCGCATCTGGTGCGGACGATTGAAATAGACCTTTCCTTCTGCCTTGAGACCCTCTGAAGAACCGGCGACAAAAGTCTCCTGTTCGAAGTTAGAGGTAATATCAGTGGTGGTTTCGTATTTTTTCTGTAACATGGACACAAGGTCTTTCCCACGATCTGAAAGCCCTCCTGCCAGTGACCTCGAGACAGAAGTAAATACTATAACTATAAGTAATAAAAGATAAAATAAGCGCATATTGTGCATAATCAGGTCTCCATTCGACTACAAAACAATGTAAGCGTTCACGGAACGCTGAAATTGGAAATTGGAAATTGGAAATTTGGCCTTCATGCTTTTGTACTGTCAACTCGTAAATTTGTTTCATCTCTCCCGAATTTCTA
This sequence comes from Thermodesulfobacteriota bacterium, assembly GCA_034718455.1. GTDB lineage: Bacteria > Desulfobacterota > Dissulfuribacteria > Dissulfuribacterales > UBA3076 > UBA3076. Next base: position 4,347 of record JAYEMY010000003.1, on the reverse strand, counting down.
CTTTCCAATTTCAAGTTTCAAGCCGTGAACGGCTACAAAACAATACCTTGTCTGAATACTAAAGTATTTTTTAAGGTTCATCCAGCCTTGTTTTTTTCGTGTTTTCGTACCTTCGTGTTTTCGTGATTAATGTTGAGTAATTAATTTTCATGCTCAGGGATTCGGATTGCGTTTCTATTCACAAAATGTTATCAATTCTACGCTTAAGACGCTAAGACACAAAGTATTTCGTAAGCGTTCACAAGGCACCGCACCTGCTTTGTTGCCGGGCACTTGAAGTACAGGGAGTACGTCTGCGTACCCGTACGCCTCGCATCTGCAGCACCCTGTAAACGCTTACAGCTCGGTGGATTGCGGTAAAACGGGCGTTGTAACCCCGTGAACGGTTACAGTATTTCTTAGCGTCCTTGGCATCTTCGCGGTTCAATTTACCGTGAAATTACCTCGTAGTGATAAAAGAAACATACAAGGCTAATCGCTCAATTGAGATTGAAGCAACCATGGATATGACAAAAAAGGTCCTGCTCCGTGTAGAACATGGAAGACTGGTGGAAATGGAATACCAGGTGAGGCTATCCACGGGAAAAGTAGTGGATTCCTCTGAAAAGACAGGAGGACCGGTAACCTTTATATGCGGAAAGGGTAATTTCCCAAAACCTGTTGAGGAAAATATTGTCGGACTTGCTCCTGGAGAAAGAAAGGTAATATTTGTCCCTCCAAACTATACCTATGGACGCTATGATCCCGGGAAGGTATCACTGGTGGCCATTGAAAGGATTTCAGGAGAAGTGGAAGTAGGCAAGGTAGTCAAGGCCCCTGACGAATTTGGCTTAAGACAACCGGCTATTGTCAAATCCATATGGGAAAGCGCCATGATGCTGGACTTTAACCATCCACTGGCCGGCAAGACCCTGCATTTTGAAGTATTTGTAAAAGATGTCCGTATTACCACAACGCAAAAGGATAATTAACCGTCTACACCACATTTCCTCCCCGTTGATTGGGTAGAGGTAACTGAAAATTATGGAAAAAGCCCTTAATGAAACAGGACTCTTTGAAATATACGAAAAGGTCCTGTCCGACACTCGCTTAAGCGCTGAAGATGGAGAACTGCTTTTCTCCACTACTCATCTGCCGGCCCTTGGTTATCTGGCCAACCTGAAAAGAGAAAGGCTTAACGGAAACCGAACCTATTATATCTATAATCAGCACATAAACTATTCTAATATCTGTATAAATCTGTGTAAATTTTGTGCTTTTGGAAAGGAAAAGACCCACCCGAAGGCCTACGAGATGTCCATAGAAGAAATAGTTTCCAAGATAAGGGAGAGACATGCCGAACCCGTCACAGAGGTACACATTGTCGGCGGCCTGCACCCGGATCTCCCTTATGGGTATTATATTGACATGCTAAAGGCAGTAAAGGCCGAAAGACCTGAGATCCATATCCAGGCATTTACCTGCGTGGAGATAGCCCATCTGGCAGCTATTTCAGGTCGGTCAATTGCTGAGACACTGGAAGATCTTATGCAAGCCGGACTGGGGTCCATTCCCGGGGGCGGAGCAGAGGTCTTCAGCACCAGGATACGGGAAAAGCTTTGCCCTGGTAAGCTCCCAGGGAAGGACTGGCTGGAAGTTGCTAAGACCGCCCATAGAGCAGGTCTCAGGACCAATGCCACCATGCTCTACGGACACATTGAGACAATATCTGAACGGATAGAGCATCTGCTGGCCCTGAGAGAGGCCCAGGATGAAACAAGCGGATTTCTGTGCTACATCCCCCTTGCTTTTCACCCCAAGAATACAAAGCTGGAATACCTGTCATCCACAGGCGGGGTGGATGATCTTAAGAGTATTGCCGTATCACGACTCCTGCTCGACAACTTTCCACATATCAAGGCCTACTGGGTAATGCTAGGGCCAAAGGTTGCGCAGATCGCCCTGTCCTTTGGTGCGGACGATCTGGACGGGACTGTGCTGGAAGAAAAGATTACGCACATGGCAGGGGCGGACACATCCCAGGCCATGACCCGCAGTGAGATCGAACACCTTATCCGACAGGCAGGGAGAGAGCCGGTAGAGCGCGACACTCTTTACGAGCCGGTCTGAGTTCTTCTTCCACCATGATTTCACCTATAATATCAAAGGTCCGGGCAGGCAGGCGCGTTTCAAGAGATGATGCCATCCTGCTTTATCAAGAGGCAGACCTGAATGTACTGGGCCAACTTGCTGACGAAGTAAGGCGAAGGCTGCATCCAAAACCCATTGTCACATATGTCATAGACCGGAATATTAACTATACCAATATATGCATCTCCGGTTGCAAATTCTGCGCTTATTACTGCGCACCTAGTGACATTTCAGGCTATGTACTCTCCAGAAAAGAACTGGCCGGGAAGTTAGAGGAGACAAAATCACTCGGGGGCACACAGATCCTGCTGCAAGGCGGGCTCCATCCTGATCTCCCACTTACCTTTTATGAGGAAATGCTCTCTTTTATAAAAGACAGTTTTGCAATCCATTGCCATGCCTTTTCTCCTCCTGAGATCGTTCACTTTTCCAAAATATCTGGTCTGTCTGTAAAAGAAGTCCTGGTCAGGCTTATCAAGGCCGGGCTCGATTCCATTCCGGGCGGCGGAGCGGAAATCCTGACAGACAGGGTAAGAAAGCAGATCTCCCCACGGAAGGCCACAACAGATGAGTGGCTGAATGTAATGGAGACTGCCCATGGATTAGGGATTAAGACCACTGCCACTATGATGTACGGCCATGTGGAGCGACCGGAAGAAAGAATTGAACACCTTTTGCGCTTGAGAGATCTTCAAGACCGCACCGGCGGATTCACAGCCTTTATTGCCTGGCCCTTTCAACCCAAGAATACCGCTCTTGACGTCAGGCCATCTACCGGACAGGAATACTTGAGACTGCTTTCCATTGCCAGAATTGTCCTTGACAACTTTCCGAACCTTCAGGCCTCATGGGTCACACAAGGTCCAAAAGTGGCCCAGATTGCCCTATTTTTTGGGGCAAATGACTTTGGCAGCACAATGATTGAGGAAAACGTGGTCGCAGCAGCCGGGGTGAATCATCGACTCTCGGAAGCAGAAATACGCAGAATTGTAGCCGGTGCCGGCTTTGAACCGCATCAGCGCCTGATGGACTATAGTTTAGTTAGTGAATCCGCGAAGGTCAGAGATCAGAGGTCAGAGGTTAAGAAAAAGATGAACATCGAACATCGAACGTCCAACATCGAATTTTGAATGGAAAAAGATGAAGAACAGAGATCACAAGAAATGCTATGTTTTCTCAAGAAGAACTGTGCAAAATTTTAGATAAATACCTATAAAATCCATAAGTTATAGTTCTATATTGCACAATTTATTATGAGAAATCTTTTGCTTGTAGTTTCAAGTACTTAAGTCCATAAAGGATCATTTCTTGTGATCTCTGAAGAAACAGAAATAGCTGTTGTGTGTTCGGTATTGGATATTTGTTTTTCATTCGACGTTGGACGTTCGATGTTCGATGTTGGACGTTTATCTTTCAAAACAATCCGTACGGTATAAATGTAACCTGTGAACGTTTACCATAAATCACCAAATCACCAAATCACCAAATCACCAAATTCTTTCCGTCTTCACATAGCCAGATGGGTGGTTCCTGTCTCAAGACCTCCGATAGAAAACGGGGCAATAGCGACCTTTGAAGGAAAAATTGTTGGGGTGGGACCGGCATCGGAACTCCGCTTAAGCTATCAGGCAGAGATAAAAGACTATGGAGACTCCATACTTTGTCCTGCCCTGATAAACACCCACTCTCACCTTGAGCTTTCTCCCCTCAGGTGGCGTCTTTCTCCAAGCGGTTCTTTTGTTGACTGGGTGAGAGCGCTTATTGAGGCCCGCGACCTGATCAGGCCTGATGAATGGGAACCTGCTATATGTCAGGCAATAAAGGAGATGCAAGAAAGCGGGATAATTGCAGTCGGCGACGTGGGAAATATGGATGTTATCCCGCTTTTTTCTTCCAGAAAAGATGGTACATGGCCTTTCAGTGGTGTCTTTTTTCAAGAACTGGTATGCCCGATACCGGATGGAGCGGAGGAAAAAATTACTGAACCTCTTGACATCTTGGGGCCTTCTTTTCGTTATGCCTTTTCCGCCCATGCCCCGTATTCTGTGGCGCCAACGGTCCTTAAAGCCATCAAGGCATGGGATCAGAGCCATGGCATGCCGTTTCCCATTCACGTAGCTGAATCAGAAGAGGAGATAGAGTTCTTGCAAGGCGGGCAGGGTCCCCTAAGAGAACTCTTAAAAGAAAAAGGACACTGGCCCTTGAATTATAATCTCC
>JAYEMY010000002.1:0-21482 GCA_034718455.1 Thermodesulfobacteriota bacterium | reverse complement strand
ATTCATGTCCCCGATTTGTCGGCCTGTAGTAGATACGCTCCCGGAGTTCTGAAGGGAAGTAACCCTGGTCTACCAGGGCCTCGGGATAGTCGTGGGCATAGCGGTAATCCTTTCCATATCCGATTTCCTTCATGAGTTTCGTGGGGGCGTTTCTGATGTGCATTGGAACAGGCAGTGTGCCGAATTTTCTGGCGTCAGCCTGAGATTCTCCAAAGGCCACATAGACCGCGTTACTCTTGGGTGCTGTGGCCAGGTAAACTGCTGCCTGGGCCAGGGCCAGTTCACCTTCCGGAGGCCCGAGAAAATCGTAAGCCTTTAAGGCATCGATTGCCAGGGTCAGTGCCTGGGGGTCTGCGTTTCCAACATCTTCTGAGGCAAAGCGGACCATCCGTCGAGCAATGTAGTGAGGGTCCTCTCCTGCAGCCAGCATCCGGGCCATCCAGTAGAGGGCTGCGTCAGGGTCACTGCCTCTGAGACTTTTGTGGAAGGCGGATATCAGGTTGTAGTGTTCCTCTCCTGATTTGTCATAGCGCAGGGCCTTTTGCTGTATGGCTTCCTCTATAAGGGCTATTGTAATGTTTGCCCCTTTACCTTCAGGTCTGGCAGATACAGCGAGTTCCGCCGCAATCTCAAGGTTGTTAAGCAGGGTCCTGCCGTCACCATCCGAACGCTGGATCAGGCAATTTCTCGCCTCGGTTTCAATAGAAAGCTCAAGCCCTCCCAGGCCCCTTTCAGTGTCGGTAAGCGCCCTGTTTAAAATGGCATCAAGGGCTTCCCTGTCTAAAGGGTTGAGGACTAAGACCCTGCATCTTGAAAGTAATGGGGAGATAATTTCAAAGGATGGGTTCTCCGTGGTAGCACCGATCAGGGTAATAAGGCCGCTCTCAACGTGGGGGAGAAATGCATCCTGCTGGGCCTTGTTAAAACGGTGTATCTCGTCAACAAACAAAATGGTATGTGGTCCGTTGTATTTGGTATTTTCCTTTGCGTCATTTATGATAACTCTGAGTTCCTTCACGCCTGAAAGGACCGCGGAGAAGGAAACAAAATTGGCTTCTACTCTCCGCGCAAAAATCCTGGCAAGAGTAGTCTTTCCGCATCCCGGCGGTCCCCACAGGATCAGCGAAGGAATAGTCCCCCTGTCTAACAGGGTGTTCAGAATTTTGTCCTGGTTCAGAAGGTGCCCCTGACCTACGAATTCATCGAGGTCTATTGGTCTGAGTCGCTCAGCAAGGGGGATCTGGGTCAAAGAACACCTCCGGTTTTCTGACTTCTTCCTTCCATTTCATAATACCTGGTCCTCCAGGGTTGTCGGGCAAATACAAGGGCGGCAATTATTGTCAGCAATATCCAGTTCCATCCGATCAGGATAAGCGCGGTCCATGAATAGCCTCCGTAAGGTTGTTTGATTTCAGCGTAGAGTTCCCCAATGAAGATGACTCCCAGTACACAGGGAACAAAGTATTTAATTGTGATATCCCACCAATGTCCCAGTCTTATCGAAGAAATAGAGTTGACATGTTTTCTGAGGACCTTGATATTGAAGAGCCAGCCGACAAGAAGACATTCAGCAATACCTATGACTATAAGTCCGTAATGAGTAATAAAATGATCTGCGATATCTAACCAGAGCAGGCCGGCCTGGGTAGTAAAGATTATCGAGCCGAAAAAGCCCACGATTGTGATCAGGGTTATGAGAGGTTTTCTTCTGAAGCCAAACTTGTCAACTGTTGCGGAAATAAAGGCCTCTACTATTGATATTGATGAGGAAAGCCCTGCTACAACAAGGCAGAGAAAAAAGATTGCACCGAAGATATTTCCCCCGGGAATAAGGCTTACGGCCTTTGGATATGCAACAAAGGCAAGGCCTATGCTTTGAGAAACAACTTCTGATATGGGCTTTCCCTGCGATGTGGCCATAAAACCCAGGACGGAAAACACGGCAATGCCTGCAAAAAGAGAGTAACCGCTGTTTATGAATACAGTTAAGATTGCGTTTTTTGTTATGTTGGCCTTTCCGGGCAGATAACTTGCGTAAGCTATCATAATGCCGAAACCCAGACTCAGAGTAAAAAAGATCTGGCTGTATGCGTCTATCCATACAGTTGGATCGGATAATTTTGAAAAATCAGGGGCAAGATATGCTTTTAGGCCGGCCATGGAACCGTCCAGCGAAATCGACCATATGACAAGGACCGCAGTCAGAAAAAAGAGCAGGGGCATGAATATTTTATTTATGTATTCTATCCCGCGTCGGACACCCCTGAAAACAATTCCCCAGTTTATTAACCAGACAACAGAGAGTGCCAGAAGGATAGGAGTCCTGATGTGACCTATCTCAGAGGGAGATTTGCTTATTGCGAGGAATTCATTGAAGAAAAAGGCATTGGGGTCATCTCCCCAGCCAAGACAGAAAGAGAGAAAAAAGAAGTTCAGGCACCATGCAATAATAACTGAATAGTATAGAACAATACCAAACATTACAAAAATGACGGCCCACCAGCCAACCCACTCCCATTTTTTGTTTATTTTTGCAAAGGCAAGGGGTGCCGAACCCATACGTTCATGTCCAAGGGCAAATTCCAGTATCAATAAAGGTACTCCTGCTGATAAAAGGGCAATGATGTATGGAATAAGGAATGCGCCTCCTCCGTGACTGTAGGCCATATAACTGAATCGCCAGATATTCCCGAGACCCACTGCAGAGCCCACAGCGGCAAATACAAAACCGAGTTGGCTTTTCCATTGTTCCCTTTGCAATTCCATCAAGAATCCCCTGTATTCTGTGAATAAGCTCTACTATGACTTAACTACCAGCTTCATTCAAGTCCATCTTTGTAATAAGAGACTCACACAAAGGTGCAAAGAAACACAAGAAAAATTTGCGCCTTTGCGCCTTTGCGTGAGACATGTCTTTTTTAAAAAAGTTTAAACGGTTATCTTAAGGGTAACTTGCTAAATCAACACTTAAATGGTAAATAGAGCCGATTTTACTGTTGAGAACGCACGTTCAGTGAGACCCTGTGGTGCCGTCTGTGTTGTGAGATGGTGGAAGGGTATTTTCCTGGCTGGACGGAGGAAAAAACCACATTTATTTCAAGGAGAAACTATGGCCTACGTTACAATGAAACAGTTACTTGAAGCAGGTGTCCACTTTGGACATCAGACCAGACGATGGAATCCCAAGATGAAGCCTTACATCTTTGGCGCCAGAAACGGAATCTATATTATAGATCTCCAGAAGACAGTAAAGCTTTTCAGGGTTGCCTATGAGTTTGTGATAGAGACGGTTGCCCAGGGAGGGAAATTACTTTTTGTAGGTACCAAGAAACAGGCCCAGGATTCCATAGTTGTGGAAGCCAACCGATGCGCAATGCCCTTTGTAAACAGCCGCTGGTTGGGTGGGATGCTCACAAATTTCCAGACCATCCAGAAGGGTATTGATCGTCTGAAACGTCTTGAAGCTATGTTTGAAGACGGCACTATCGAGCGTTTTCCCAAGAAAGAGATCCTGCGTATGGATAGGTTGCGCCAGAAGCTGGATCGCAACCTTGGTGGAATAAAAGATATGGGCTCTCTGCCTGCCGCTGTTTTCGTTGTGGATGCAAGGATGGAGCAGATCGCAGTAAAGGAAGCCAACAAACTCGGGATTCCGGTGGTTGCAATAGTTGATACCAACTGTGATCCTGACGGTATAGATTACATTATTCCGGGAAACGATGATGCCATTCGGGCTATACGCCTTATTTCATCTTTAATGGCAAATGCATCCCTGGAAGGTAGGGAAAGGTTTGCTGAGGCCCAGCAGGCAGCTACCGACAAAAAAATTGAAGAGGAAATGGCTGGCGAGGATACTGCAGGTGATGATGTCAAGGGTGAGGTGGAAGTAGCCGTTGCTGAAGTTGCTGTCAGTGAAGCCGTTGCTGTTGAATCTGCTGTTGTCAGTGAAGTTGCTGTCCCCGAAGTCGCTGCAGATAAGGATGCTGGTTCTGAAACAGGTGCTTCATAATAGCTCAAAGGTTAAAGCTCAAAGAGCTATTGCAATTAGCCCCTTTCAGCTTCAGGATTCCAGCTCTTTCGCAACGCGGAATCAGAAATAATTTGGAGGATTAATATAATGACACAGGTTACTGCTGCAATGGTCAAAGAACTCAGAGAACGGACCAAGGCAGGTATGATGGATTGTAAGAAGGCCCTCCAGGAGTGCGATGGAGATATGGGGAAAAGCGTTGACTGGCTGCGCCAGAAAGGGCTTTCTGTTGCGGCCAAGAGGGCAGGGCGGTCAACTTCTGAAGGCGCTGTCCAGAGTTATATTCATGCCGGTAACAAGCTTGGTGTTATGGTTGAGGTCAATTGTGAGACGGATTTCGTGGCAAAGACTGATCAGTTTGTCCAGTTTGCCAGAGACGTGGCCATGCATATTGCAGCCGTCAATCCTGTTTGCATAAAACGTGAAGATACTCCATCGGAGCTTATAGAGAAGGAGAAGGAGATATTACGTAAACAGGCGGAGGAGTCCGGCAAGCCGGATAAGATAATTGAAAAGATCATTAATGGTCGCATTGAAAAATTCTATAAGGAAGTGTGCCTGCTTGAGCAGCCTTTCGTGAAGGACCCGGACATAACCATCCAGGACCTTTTAAATGATTTGATTGCCAAGATGGGTGAGAATATCAGTGTCAGGCGCTTTGTGCGGTTTCAGGTCGGGGTGGAAGCGGAATAATGTCTGAAACCATACAAGGATCACCGGGCTATAAACGCATTTTGCTGAAGCTCAGCGGTGAGGCCTTGCTGGGAGATGTGCCTTATGGGATATCTCCCGCGGTTATGGATGCCCTTGCCCGTGAAATTGCTCGAGTCCATGGACAGGGTGTGGAAATCGGATTGGTTGTTGGAGGCGGAAATATCTTCAGGGGGATTGCCGGTTCTGCCCAGGGGATGGACAGGACAGCCGCCGATCAGATGGGCATGCTTGCCACGGTTATGAATTCCCTGGCCCTACAGGATGCCTTAAACAGGCATGAGGTCCAGGTGAGGGTGCTCTCAGCCATAGAGATAGGGCGAATTGCAGAGCCATTCATCAGGGGAAGGGCCATTAATCATTTGATGAAGGGCAGGGTAGTCATATTTGCCGCAGGTACGGGAAATCCCTTTTTCACTACCGATACCGCAGCGGCCCTCAGGGCCCTTGAGATAAATGCAGAGGTCCTTTTCAAGGCCACAAGGGTGAACGGTGTCTACGACAAGGACCCAAAGGTTACTCCTGAAGCGAAGAAGTATGATTGCCTGACCTATCAGGATATCCTTGAAAAGGGTCTTAAAGTCATGGATGCTGCTGCCATATCTCTGGCCAAAGACGCAGGTCTTCCTGTAATTATATTTAATATGCAGATCCAGGGCAATATAGAACGGGCCGTGAAAGGTGAAAAGGTTGGTACACTAGTTGGAGGGATGACTGAAAATGAAAAAAACAGTGCTTAAAGAGACGAGCGGTAAGATGGACAAGGCTATTGATGCCTTTAAACGGGACCTTTCTCGTGTACGAACCGGCAGGGCTTCTGCTGCCTTACTGGAAGGGATTAATGTTGATTACTATGGAACTTTTATGCCCCTTAATCAAGTGGCTTCTGTTGCCATACCGGAGAGTCGCCTCTTGACCATACAGCCTTGGGATATCAAGATCCTGGTAGATATTGAAAAGGCCATTCTTAAGTCCGATCTTGGTCTTACTCCAAGCAATGACGGCAAAATTATCAGGGTAAATGTACCGCCCTTGACGGAGGAACGCAGAAAGGAATTGGTCAAACTGGTAAAAAAGATGGCTGAAGACTGTAGGGTGGCAATACGGAATGTGCGAAGGGAGGCTATTGAACGTCTGAAGGGCCTGAAAAAAGCCAAGGAGATCTCAGAAGATGATCTCTTCAAGCTCCAGGATGAGGTTCAGAAGGTAACTGACGATCATATCAAAAAGGTAGAAGGGATTGTTGCCGATAAGGAGAAAGAGATACTGGAGTTTTGATAAAAAGAATGGTCAAACCTTCAGACATCATCCGGCTACCAAGACACGTTGCCATCATTATGGACGGTAACGGAAGGTGGGCCAAGCGTCGAGTACTTCCCAAGATCATGGGTCACAGGCAGGGGGTAAAGGCTGTACGTTCTACAGTCCGTCTATGTAGAGAGTTAAATATACCTGTTTTGACCTTGTATGCATTTTCACAGGAAAACTGGGGTCGTCCCAGAGCAGAGGTGAGTGCCTTAATGGACCTCCTGTATGATTATCTGAAGAGTGAGCTTAATGAAATGCTCGGGAATCAGATTTCGCTGCAGGCCATCGGTCAGATCGAACGCCTTCCTGAACGGGTCAGGACCTGTCTTCTGGATACCATCGAGAGGACTTCTTCCAATACCGCCATGATCCTTAATCTCGCCTTGAGCTATGGAGGAAGGGCAGAGATAGTAGGGGCAGTCAAACGTCTTGCGCACAAATGTCTTTCAGAAACCCTGAACCCTGAAGATATAGACGAAGCTATGTTTGCTTCAAACCTTGATACATCCGGGCTTCCGGATCCTGATCTCCTTATTCGCACAAGCGGAGAAAACAGGCTCAGCAACTTTCTTCTTTTTCAGACAGCATACTCAGAGTTCTATATCACCCCTGTTTTTTGGCCGGATTTTGACAAAGAGGAGTTTTTGAAGGCCCTTGACGAGTATCAGAAAAGAGAACGTCGTTTTGGGTTGACTAACGAACAGCATTCCGAATCATGCATCGCCAAAGGCTTTTAACCGCGGCGGCCCTGGGCCCTTTACTTTTCATAGTGCTCTGGTGGGGCGGCAGGATGCCTTTTGACCTGGTGCTCCTGGGAGCAACAGCTTTTTGTTTGTACGAGTATTTTACAATTTGTTTTCCAGGGCGTGGGGTAATACAGGGCTTTGGGGTTATGCTCGGACTGTTTCCATTGTTTTCTGTCTTGTTGTGGGGGAATCCCGAATTTATAGTTCCTGCTGTTTACATCACCTTGTTTGGAAGTGCCATACTGTTTCTTGTTTCATACAGCAGGTGGTCCAATATTACATGGAACTGGGCAACATTTTTCATGGGGATAGCATATGTAGGTGTATGCGCGGCACATTTGGGGCTTTTGCGTTACCTGCCCATGGGGAAAGAGTGGGTCCTGTTTCTTCTGGTAACAGTCTTTTGTGGTGATGCCGGGGCCTATTATGTAGGCAAAGGTATTGGAAGACACAAGTTGTGCCCCAATGTAAGCAAGGGAAAAACAGTTGAGGGGGCTGCCGGAGGGCTGGTTTTAAATGCCATAGTGGCCTTTTTCCTCTGGTTTGTGTTCTTAAAGGAAACTGATCCGAGGGTCTTGGTGCCCATTGCGCTGGTCATTGGAGCTGTCGGTCAAGTGGGGGACCTGCTTGAATCAATGGTAAAACGTTCTGCCGGTGTCAAAGATTCAGGTAACATACTCCCCGGGCATGGAGGTATCTTAGACAGGGTAGATGCGGTGCTGTTGGCATCTCCTTTCCTGTATTGGATCCTGTACTTATGCAGAATAGAAGGGATTTTGATCATATGAAAGAAACCAGGCGCATATCTTTGTTGGGATCTACCGGATCCATCGGGACAAAAGTCCTTGATGTTGTAAGACGCTCCAAGGGGCGGTTTTCAGTAAATGGCCTTGCTGCCGGGGAAAACGTCGAACTTCTTGCAAAGCAGATAAAGCAATTCAGGCCTGAGATCGTATCAGTAATGACTGCCGAACTTGCTGATCAAGTCAGATCTATGATTGGACTGTCCGACATCAGGGTCCTTTACGGCAAGGAAGGATATATAGAAGTTGCAACAGTTGATGATGCAGACCTTGTTGTATCAGCCATGGTAGGTGCGGCAGGGCTGCTACCGACCCTTGCCGCTCTTGAGGCAGGGAAAAACGTTGCACTTGCCAACAAGGAATCCCTTGTGACTGCCGGTTCTCTGCTAACGTCTGTTGCAAGAGAAAAGGGGGCCGCCTTAATACCTATAGACAGCGAGCATTCTGCCATTTTCCAGTGTCTAAGGGGACATCGCAAGGAAGACGTCAGGCGCATAGTGCTCACTGCGTCCGGTGGTCCATTCAAGGACCGAAATAAAGACGAGCTTGTCAAGGTGACACCGGAGGAGGCTGTAAGACACCCCAAATGGTCCATGGGGGCAAAAATATCGGTGGATTCAGCTACCTTGATGAACAAAGGGCTTGAGGCAATAGAGGCCCGTTGGCTTTTTGACATTTCTGTGGATCGGATAGACGTGGTGGTTCATCCTCAAAGCATTGTACACTCCATGGTAGAATTCATAGATGGCTCTGTATTGGCGCAGATGGGAATTCCGGACATGAGAATGCCCATAGCCTATGCCATGGCATGGCCCGGGCGTCTGGAACTGGATCTTCCAAGTCTTAACCTGATTGAGTCAGATTCTCTTACCTTTGAGATACCACATTTGGAGAAATTTCCATGCCTTGGATTGGCTTACGATGCGGCAAGGAAGGGAGGGACTGCTACCACGGCCCTCAATGCGGCAAACGAAGTGGCCGTAGAGGCCTTTCTTCAGGGACGCGTGGGTTTTACTGCAATACAGGAAGTGGTTCGAGAAGTGATCGAGGACTTTCCTGTTGAGGATATTAGAGATATTGATGACGTGCTAAAGGCAGATGCCCTGGCACGGCTGAGAGCCGAAGGGATTATACTGGAGAAATCGAAATGACCACTGTCTGGTCTTTTTTATTGGTACTTACCGGCATAATACTGGTACATGAGTTTGGACACTTTATTGTAGCCAGAGGATTTGGCATCAGGGTCTTGAAGTTTTCCGTGGGTATAGGGCCCAGGGTCTGTGGTGTAGTGCGCGGAGCAACGGATTATTGCATTTCAGCGTTTCCTCTTGGTGGGTTTGTGAAGATGTTGGGTGAGCAACCGGATGAGGAAGTACCTCCAGAGGAAAGGCAATGGTCTTTTTCACACAAACCGGCCTGGCAGAGGGCCTTCGTGGTAGCTGCAGGACCTGCTTTCAATTTTATTTTCGCCTGGCTTATTTTTTTCGTGATATTTCTGGTTTATGGAAAACCTATTATTTTAACAAGTATCGGCGAAGTCCAAACCGGTTCTCCTGCCGAGAAGGCAGGAGTAATAGCGGGAGATCGAATAGTTGTTATAGACGGACGTGAAGTACATAGATGGGAAGAGGTGTCTGAGGCGATCAAGGCCAATGACGGGAGTACTATTGTCCTGACATTACAACGGAGCCGGACTATTGTATCGGTTGATATTATTCCAAAAATTTATGAGCTTAAAAACATATTCGGTGAAGAAGTTAAGGTGCCTATGATCGGGGTTTCAGCAGCAGGTGACTTTGAGATTGAGAAATTAGGTCCATTAACTGCGATTGGGCAGGCATTTTCCCGTACCTGGGAACTCGTAGTTCTCACGGGACAGGTTATTGTGAAACTATTTGAGCGTGTAATTCCTCTTTCCACCCTGGGCGGACCTATAATGATTGCCCAGATGGCCGGACAACAGGCCGAACTGGGCATACTCAATCTTTTCTACTTTATGGCTCTTCTCAGCGTAAATATAGGCTTTCTGAATTTGCTCCCCATACCTGTACTGGACGGCGGTCATTTGGCCTTTCTGGCAATAGAGGGCATTATGAGGCGTCCCATTACCATGCGTCAGAAAGCAATCGCCCAGCAGATCGGGATTTTTATTCTCATGGCCCTGATGGTAGTAATTTTTTACAATGACATCGCTCGACTTTTGGGATTCATTCCTTCGGGGTGATTGAGGAATTGAGTGATTTGGTGATTTGGTGATTTGGTGATTGAGAGATTGAGGAATTATGTGATTATCCGTTAGCTTTTAGCTTAACAAGCCGTTTTTGTACAAAGTTTTCACCTAATAGCTAATGGCTGGCATCCGTCTATGTTGAAAAAGTGTAAACTACAGAATGAAAGATGCCGACCTGTGCTTACCTTGGCTGTCGAGACATCTGACTATGTGGGAGGGGTGGCGTTGCTACGCAACGGCCGGCCCGTGGCGGAAGTGGGCCTTGCCGACAAAGAGACCCAATCCCGGAGATTGATGGTCATTATTAAATGGCTGATGCAGAGGCTGGGAGCTGACTGGTCTGACCTTGGCCTTCTTGCTGTAAGCCTTGGCCCGGGTAGCTTTACCGGACTTCGAATAGGTCTTTCCACTGCAAAGGGTCTGGCTTTTGCCTTGAGAATACCACTGATTGGTGTTCCGACCCTTGATGCCCTGGCGAGTCATGTTATGGCATGCAAGGGAGATCTTGTGTGCCCGGTACTGGACGCCAGGAAGTCTCAGGTTTATACAGCCCTCTACCGGATTAGAAACTCCGGCGAGTTAGAGAAGATAAGTCCATATCATGCCATTTTCCCGGAAGAGTTGGCGGCTTTAGTGCCTAATGGACAAAGGGTATTTTTGCTCGGAGGCGGTCTTTTGCTATATCAGGATATATTTGTGCATGGATTGGGTGATCGGGCAGTCATAGTTCCCGGCCACATGGCCTATGTAAGGGCGGCATCAGTGGGTATGCTGGCAGAACTCAGGTGGCAAAAAAACAGAAGGCCTGATGATTTTAAGACATTAAAACCAATTTATGTCCGTCCATCTGAGGCAGAGGCAAAAAAAACAGCATTGCGCTCACAACCTTTGAACCTTTGAACCTTGAACCCTGAACCTTGAACCGCTCAATTCAGGTACTAAGGAGATCTCTATGTTAGGTAAAACATGTCCCCACTGCAAAGAAAGGGTTAAAAAAGATGCCCTTGTATGCCGGTATTGTGGCAGAGAGCTTGAACCGAATAACGAGCGCAAACACAATTTAAATTATCCCAATTGGATTTTTGCAGGCTTTGCAGGACTGGCTGCCGGTGCCGCACTGGCCCTGGTATTTGGTTACTGGAAGGAACGGCGCAGATGGCAGGAACACATAACAGATTATTCAGTTGGTGACAAATTTGATAATGAAGAATTCTGAACCCTCTATGTAGCAATATCTAAGGCTTAATCTTTCTGTGGCCACGCCGTTTTCCGGCTAGTTCACATTTGCGCCTACAATTATTACATATAGCAGGCTGAGTTGGCCTGTTGGGGTTTTTTAAGCACCTCATTTTAATCTCCCTAATCACAGTTCTTGATTAAACAATAAGCACTATTTTTTGTACCGCAATATCTGTACCTGAAAATGTTCGGAAGTTCGTGTAGTCCCTACAAAACAATGCAGGTCAATAATTTCAACATGTTATATATCATAGCTTCTGGCAGCATATGGCGGAAAATCAGGTGGTTGCAAAGCAAAACATGACGGTATTTTCAAACCTGCATTGCTTTGTAGGGACTACCAAGTTCGGGGTTCACCGAAAACCTGAACCGTTTACTCGTGAGTTCTGAATGGAGAAGGCATATTTGCTGTAAAATAAGTAGCTAAGAAACGTACAATAAATAACTTGAACGAATTAATGTCTTTTTCGCCGTCTTCTTCGTTGTTCGTCGATCACATAACCCGTTATGCTCGCTCCTCGCGCCTTGAATACAACAAAAAATCCTATTAATTTTTGTTCAACTTATTTATCTCCCGTTCCTAAAGCGTAAAGTTAATATGCACTTGAATGGTTAAAAAACTGTTGGTTAGGTGAAGGATGAAGTTGAGAAAACCTACAATGTCAAATATTTGACATAAGTGGTGTCAAAAAACCAATTTGAGGTGTGGTTCAGACAGACAATGTATGTACTGTTGCTGGTCTGATAGATTTTGTTCCCTTGGATTTTATCATGGATCGCACAGCTTCAACTACTGATGGGACGTCAAGACCCACATACTTTCTCAGGGTTTCCTGGTTTCCATGTTTCACAAACCTGTCAGGGAGCCCAAGGCGACAAATTTTGACAGAGATGCCATTGTCGGAAAAACATTCCAGAACTGCTGATCCAAATCCACCTGCTAAAGAGTTTTCTTCAATTGTAAATATATGCCCTGTCCTGCGGGCCGTTTCTGTTATCAGTTCCTGGTCCAGGGGTTTGGCAAAGCGGGCATTTACCACTGAAGCCTTTATTCCATACTGAGCCAGATCTTTTGCTGCAATCCTTGCAGTCTGAACGTGGTGCCCTATGGCAATTATCCCAACATCAGATCCTTCCAGCTCAATTTCTCCTTTGCCGATAGGGATCTCCCTGAATTGCCAATCAAGGCTGGCCCCTACACCCGATCCCCTTGGATAACGAATAGCTACAGGTCCATGGTGTTTCAGGGCAGTGTATAGCATGTGCTGGAGTTCATTTTCGTCCTTGGGGGCCATCACGACGAGGTTTGGAATGGCTCTCAGAAAGGATAGATCAAAGGCGCCGTGATGGGTAGGTCCGTCTTCGCCCACCAAGCCTCCCCTGTCAATTGCGAAAACCACAGGTTGATTGGTCAGGCAGACATCATGGATGATCTGATCATAGGCCCTTTGGAGAAAGGTAGAGTAGATTGCCACCACTGGTCGAAGTCCTTCCAGTGCCAAGCCTACTGCAAAGGTCACGGCATGCTGTTCTGCAATTCCCACATCAAAGAATCTATTCGGAATTTCTTTCGCAAAAGCGCTAAGTCCGGTGCCGGCAGGCATGGCCGCTGTGATTGCCACGATCCTTGGATTTTCCTTAGCAAGGCGCACAAGTGTCTGGCTGAAGATGTCTGTATAGGAAGGCGGTTTGGGCCCTGATGAAGGCATTGGCTTTCCGGTTGAAATTTCAAAGGGGCCAACACCATGGAAGAGGTCAGGACGACGTTCCGCTGGAGGATAACCCTTACCTTTCTTGGTAAGCACATGGATCAGCACCGGTCCGGGTATAGTGCGCACATTCTTAAGTGTGTCAATCAGGGATTCCAGGTGGTGGCCCGGCAACGGACCTAAGTACTCAAACTGCAAGGACTCAAAGAGCATTCCGGGAGTTAGCAGCGCCTTTAAGGAATCCTCACTACGCTTCAACACTGCCCATATATTTTCACCAACGCCCGAGCGTTTGAGAAAAGATTCAAGTTCCTTCTTAAGCCTGGTTGCCGGGCGGCTTGACAGCTTTCTGCTCAGAAAAGCTGACAGTGCCCCAACGTTTGGAGAGATAGACATTTCATTGTCGTTTAATATGACGATAAGGTTTTTTTTCAGATGGCCGGCATTGTTCAGTGCTTCAAAGGCAAGGCCGGCACTCATGGAGCCGTCTCCGATTACTGCCACTACCTTGGAATCCTTACCCTTCAGGTCCAGGGCGGTAGCCATTCCAAGAGAAGCTGAAATAGACGTGCTGCTGTGGCCGGTATCAAGGGCGTCGTAAGGGCTTTCACCGCGTTTAGGAAAGCCGCTTATGCCATCGTCCTGACGTAATGTATGGAAATTATCAACTCTTCCGGTAAGCAGTTTGTGAGCATAGGACTGATGCCCTACATCCCAGATTATTCGGTCTTTCGGGGCATCGAAGACATAGTGCAGGGCTATAGTCAATTCTACTACACCAAGGCTGGAGGCCAGATGTCCCCCGGTTTCAGCCACGGTTTCTATGATCTTGCGGCGGATTTCAGAAGCAAGCTGGATAAGCTCCTTGGGTTTGAAATTTTTCATGTCCTGGGGACTTTTTACAGATTCAAGCAGATCTGACATCGAATTTATGCTCCTTATTATCTGTCTCTTTCTACTACATATCGGGCTATTGTCCGTAAAGGCTCAGCGCTATCATCAAAAAGTTCCAATTCGGAGAGGGCTTGGTTAAGAAGTTCTTGAGCCCTTCTTCTGGCCTCCTTAAGTCCAAAAAGAACCGGATACGTGGCCTTTTGATTGCGATCATCCGAGCCTATCGGTTTTCCGAGAAGCTCCTGGTCTCCTTCCACATCCAGAAGATCGTCTTTAATCTGAAAGGCGAGTCCCAGAGATTCACCATATCTTTTCAGATGGTTTAGCTCCTGATCGTTTCCTTTACCCAGTAATGCCCCGATCTCCACAGACGCACCTATCAATGCCCCGGTTTTGTGACTGTGTATAAATGAAAGAGTTTCCGCATCCACCGGTCGTCCCTCCATTAATATATCCGCAGTTTGACCTCCTACCATTCCGGATACACCCACAGCCCTCGCAAGAAGAAAAATTGCTTCACCGAGTAAGCGGGGAGATATATTTTGTGTCAGCTCCGGCTTACAAATGAGTTCAAATGCATAGGTGAGAAGGCCATCACCTGCAAGAATGGCAACGGCCTCACCATAGACCTTATGGCAGGTGGGCCTGCCCCTCCTCAAATCGTCATCGTCCATTGCAGGAAGATCATCATGAATTAAGGAATAAGTGTGGATGCATTCAAGGGCGCAGGCCGCGGGAAGAAGTGCTTCCTGGTCGCCACATACTGCCTGGGCCCCGGCCAGAAGTAAAATCGGCCTTACCCTCTTCCCGCCGGACATCATACTGTATCTCATGGCCTCAAACACCGGACCTGAAGGGCCATGCGGCTTGGGAAGCCACTTATCCAGGGCGGAATTAATCAGGTCCTGTTGTTTTTTCAGATATGTGCTTAGATCAAAGGTCTTCACTGTCTCCTTCCCAGACCTTTAACATAGGCTCATTGTTTTCGTTCAGTGAAAGCTGCTGTATTCGCTTTTCCGCGTCATCCAAGCACTTGGCCAGGTATCTGGAGAGCTTTATCCCTTGTTCAAAGGTCTTCAGCGACTCCTCCAGCGGGAGATCATTTTCTTCCAGTTGTTTTACTAACCTTTCAAGTTCTTTAAGGGCTTTCTCAAAGTTCAATTTTTTAGTCATATCCGTCCTCAAGCTTGATCAACACGTAACTACATGTTACCTCATGCCTCATGAAAGTGCGAGAGTCCATAACAGATCCTTTGACTACCATAGTTAATAAACCGTGGTCGGGGATGTATGCAGTATTGTTCCGCCTTGTTGAATTGTGGTTGGCCTCTTGCAGGTTCATTGCTGTTGAAAAGGATGCCATAATGCCTCTGCTTGAGCCGGATCACCCTGCCATAATAGCCCTGTGGCATGCAAGTTTGATATATACCCTTTTTTGTTTTAGACGTCATCCTGGAGTCATTATGGTGAGTGGCAGTTCCGACGGTGAATGGGTAGCAAGGTCCTTAAATAGTTGGGGGCAGATTCCAGTACGTGGCTCCAGACATAAAGGAGGGCTTTTAGCTATCAAGGAGATGGCCAGGATAATGCGGCAGAATGGGTGTAATGCCGGCATAGTGGCTGATGGCTCAAAAGGGCCGGCAAGGATAGCTCAGAAGGGTGCAGTCGTTCTGGCCAGGGAGACAGGGGCGCCTATGGTGCCGACTGGTTTTGCTGCCAGGCCGGCCTTTAGATTTAACAGTTGGGACCGTACAATCCTCCCATTTCCAAGAAGCAAAGTGGTCATGGTATACGGACATCCGATTTCAGTACCGCCGGATGCAAGAGGAGTACGGATAGAGGAATTCCGAAAAAATCTTGAAGATAGTCTGAATGAATCAACCCGTCTTGCCGAAAAAATTATAGGCTAAAGGTGAATTGAGCGATTAGCTGTTAGCCATTAGCATTTAGCTTTGAAAAATGGTTCATCGCGAATTAGTGTGGTAATCCGTGATAAACAGCTATTAGCATTTAGGTGTTAGTAACCTATTTGGAAAACAGCAGCAAATTAACCGCTAACAGCTAATACCTAATTTTGTAATAGCAGAACATCCTGTAATCATTAAACTAATAGCTAACCGCTAAAGGTGAATCATGGATTTATATTTTAGTTCCTTACATTTTAACTGGCTTGATGTTTTCCTGGGGGGAATGCTTGTTATTTTCGTTTGCCATAGTCTCTGGACAGGCTTTAGCAGGTCACTAGCTTCCCTTCTTGGGATAATATTCGGGTTTTGTGTGGCTATCCACCGTTTTCCATCCATATCATTAAGGCTTTTACCATGGATACAGGATGAGATGTGGCGGTCTTTTATTTCATTTCTATTAATATTTTTATTGGTATATCTTATTATTTTTATTGTTGGAATCATGGTTCAAAAGATGTTCAAGGCCCTCAGATTAGGTTGGATTGACAGGCTTCTGGGGGCTGTTGTGGGCCTTGCCAAAGGCCTGGTATTGGCAGGAATCATTATCTTTATGTTGACCATCTTTTTACCATCCAATAGTCCTTTGCTCAAAGAGTCATGTCTTTATCCGGCTTTGAGCCAAATGGCACAGCAAATGGGATCAATTGTTCCCGGCCACCTTAAGGGTCGCTTTATGTTGAAGTGGAGAAAGTTCTACTCAGGCCCGGATAAGGGGCGTGGGCAAGAGATTTAGTGTTCAATCCAATAGTTTGGTGACTCTTTGGTTATTATAACGTCATGGACGTGACTTTCTTTTAGACCTGCTGGAGTTATGCGCACAAAACGGGCATTTTGCCTGAGCTCCTCTATGGTTTTGCAGCCAATATACCCCATGCCGGCCTTCAACCCTCCGGCGAGTTGGTAAATAGTAGCGGAAATCGGACCCCTATATGGTACTCTGCCTTCAATTCCTTCAGGAACCAGCTTTGCTTCTGTTCTGATACTTTCCTGAAAATATCGGTCCTTGCTGCCATCTTTCATGGCGCTCAGCGAGCCCATGCCGCGATATACCTTGTATTGTCGTCCCTGATAAAGTTCCAAATCTCCCGGACTTTCATCCGTGCCGGCGAGCAGACTTCCTATCATGATGCAATGGGCACCAACTCCTATGGCCTTTGTCAAGTCACCGGAAAATTTGATACCTCCGTCAGCTATGACGGTTTTCCCATTTTTTTGTGCCATGACAGCACAGTTATGGATAGCAGTCAGTTGCGGTACGCCTACACCTGCAATAACCCGGGTGGTGCAGATGGAGCCCGGTCCTACTCCAACCTTTACGGCGTCGGAACCGGCCTTAAACAGGGCCTCAGCAGCTTCTGCAGTGGCAATATTTCCTGCAATTATCTGGACACCGTGAAAGGTCTTTTTGATTTCAGATACTGCATTGATCACGTTTTTGGAGTGTCCGTGGGCCGAATCTATAACTACCACATCCACACCGGCCTTAATTAAGGCCTCTACATGTGCCAGACAGTTTTCACCTATACCTACTGAAGCCCCAACCCTAAGGCGACCAAGGTCATCCTTGCAGGACATTGGATATTTCTTGATCTTTTCTATGTCCTTGATCGTGATCAGACCCTTGAGATTTCCATTGTCGTCCACTACCAGGAGTTTTTCGATACGGTGCTTGTGTAAGATGGCCTTTGATTCTTCAAGGGTGATCCCGACAGGGGCTGTAACCAGGTTTTTACTTGTCATTACCTCGCTGACTTTACGATCCCAATTTGTTTCGAATCGCAGGTCCCGGTTTGTGACAATACCCTTCAGTTTTTCTCCTTCCAATACCGGCACGCCTGATATTCTATACTCACGCATTATCTGTTGTACATCCCATATACGTTGATCCGGGGAGACCGTTACCGGGGCCACAATCATGCCGCTTTCAGACTTTTTGACCCTCTCAATCTCCCTTACCTGGATCTCAACAGGCATATTCTTATGGATAATACCGATACCACCCTCTCTTGCCATACTAATGGCAGTTTGGGCCTCAGTGACCGTGTCCATGGCTGCGCTCATCATGGGAATATTAAGACGGATTTCAGGTGTGAGCTGAGTAGAAATATCTACCTCTGTCGGCAGAACGCTGGAAAAAGCCGGTAATAACATCAGATCATCAAAGGTATAGGCCTCTGGTATCGGGTGGTTCAGCATGGTTATCAGACTCCTTTTCAATTAGACTTGTTAAAAGGCCAAGTAAAAGCCCCCCATCGCTAACAGTCAATTCCTTGAATTCTGTTATATGTAATATTTCTCGAAATATTGCTATTCCTGCTAAGATAATATCTGCTCGTTTGGATTCAAGCCCGGATATACTCCTTCTCGTATGAATTTTCATGCCTGTTAGAAAGTTCCATAATTTATCAAGCTCTTGAGACCCGAGGGCATATCCTCTTATTCGTTGAGGGTCATACTTTTCCATTCCTAGTGCTATGGCCGCCAATGTAGTAGCAGTTCCACCAACTCCTATTACAGCTTTGGGGGATTGGGGAAGTCTGACAGATAAGTCCGATAGCTTTTTTCTGATATGAAATCTGAGTTTTTCAAGCTCTTTGGGAAGCGGGAGATCTGTCATGATAAATTTCTCTGTAAGATTAACAGCCCCAATATTAAGGCTCTGATTAAATAATATATTGCTGCTCGCAGCCAACACAATTTCACTACTGCCTCCACCAACATCCACGACCCAAAAGGGAGCGCTTATGGCAGGTAATGTGGTACGCACGCCCATGACCGATATAAAGGCTTCCTCGTCGCCTGATAATATCTTTACATTAAATCCTTCCGCCTCTGCCAGGTCCAAGAACTCTCCGGCATTTGCAGCGTTTCTCAGGGCAGCCGTGCCACAGACTATTTCATCAGAGACCCTGAATTTATCAAGGACATTGCGGAAATCTCGAAGCGTTTCAACTCCCCTTTTTATGGCATTTTCAGTCAGTCTTCCTTTAGCGGCAAGACCTTGGCCCAACCTCACATTTTTAAGTTGGGATGCAAAGACTTGTGGTTTATTATCCACAATCCGGACCACAGCCAACCTGAAGGTCTGAGAGCCAAGATCAATGGCAGCTATTGTCTTTTTACGAAAATTTGTATCCATAAACAGGATAATCTCAGTATTACGGATAATAATAGCCGGACAAAAATTTTCACTGGAGCTTATGCAAATGATTCTATCGTCCGTAAAGTCTAATGAAGTGTTCGGCAGAATTATCAAAAAAAGAAATTCCAGATTATATTATCATGAAGTACAACATCCTGATAGTTGAAGACAATCAAAAACTGGCAGGCCTTTTTCAAGAGGCCTTGGGTGATGAGTATGATACACACCTGGCTTTTAATTTGAAACAGGCTAAGGCCTGTCTTGATGGTATCCACGGTCTTTTGTTGGACCTCCAGCTCCCGGATG
This sequence comes from Thermodesulfobacteriota bacterium, assembly GCA_034718455.1. GTDB lineage: Bacteria > Desulfobacterota > Dissulfuribacteria > Dissulfuribacterales > UBA3076 > UBA3076. Next base: position 2,397 of record JAYEMY010000002.1, on the reverse strand, counting down.
GCGAGGGGCTGAGTCTTATCAAGCCCGCCCTGCAGATAAATCCTTCCTGTGTAATAATCGTGGTTACGGCCTATGGCACCGTCCAGAAAGCAGTTGAGGCTTTAAAGCTGGGAGCCGCTGATTTTCTGGAGAAGCCCGTGGATCTTGAGGCCCTTGTTCAACGTTTTCAGAATCTGTTTCCATTGCAGGGAATCAAAAACCTTGTGGCTGAATCAGCCAAGATGGTTGAGATCCTGCAAATGGCAGACCGTGTAGCTTCCACACCTTTTCCCGTTCTTATTACAGGAGAGACTGGAACCGGAAAGGATGTGCTGGCTCGTTATATTCATCAGCAAAGCGGCCGGAAAAAATTCATAGGGCTCAACTGTGCAAGCGTGCCTCATGAATTGGCAGATTCAATGCTTTTTGGTCATTTAAGGGGCAGCTTCACAGGGGCAGGCGAGACACGTAAAGGCCTTCTTTCTGCAGCCAAAGGAGGGACCCTTTTTTTAGATGAGATTGGAGAACTTCCGTTTTCTCTTCAGCCGAAGCTCTTGAGATTTTTAGACTCTGGTTGTTATCTGCCATTGGGTAGCAGCCAGGAATCAAAAAGCAATGCCCGGATTATTGCAGCAACAAACAAAGACCTGAAAAAGGCTGTAAAAGAGAATTCTTTCAGGAAAGATCTACACTTTCGTCTTACAACTTTTCCAATTCACATTCCGTCCCTCAGGGAGAGAAAAGACGACATTATTCCCTTGGTTAACCATCACCTTGAAAGGATTGAACAAATGCTGGGCCGGAGGGTCTGTTTATCAGATAGTGCAAAGGGGCTTTTTCTGAAATATCATTTTCCTGGAAATGTAAGAGAGCTTTTTAATTTATTGGATCGAACCGCACTTCTGACAGGGGGCGACATTACTGATAGTTCCCTTAGATCGTTTTTAAGTCCTTCTACTGAAGATGAACCTGTGCCTGGTGATTTCTGGTCGGAAAGCAGAGGCCATGTTTTGAAAAGGGAAAAAGAACTCATAGATGCGGCTCTGACAGCAACCGGGGGAAACAAGGCCGCTGCAGCCCGCGCTCTTAAGGTCAGTTACAAGACCCTTCTTAATAAGATAAAAAAATTAGGCTTGTGAGGTTCCGGCATCTTTTTTAAAATTCAAAATTGTGTCTGAACGACCTTTCCGTTCAGACACTAATTACGTTGATTGACATAGGATAGGTTGAACGGTACATTAAAACAGAATTTATATTCTGCTATTAACATAATGACAGTTTTTCTTCCAGGAGAGGAATAGAGGATGTTCGGGTTAGGGATGCCTGAGTTGCTGGTTATTTTGGTTATAATTCTTGTCGTTTTTGGTGCTGGTAAGCTGCCGAAAATCGGTGAGGGCCTTGGGAAGGGTATCAGCAATTTCAAAAAGTCCATAAAGGAGAATGAAGAGACTGGGGACGATGTCAGCCAGGACGAAAAGACCGGATCGTCATCCGGTCATGAAAAATAAAGACCTTATGAAGGCTGACAATAACTCCGAAGTATAGATCTCGGGACCTGAATCCGTTCTATGAAAGCATCATCCTTGACCTATCAAGATACTTCAATCCAGCGTTTTTTTTCGTCGGTTCGTCTGGCTGTATTTCTTTTAATTATTCTAGCCATAACCTCTATTGTCGGTACTGTTATACCCCAGGGAGAATCACTTCAGTTCTATCTGGAAACATATGGTCCCAACTTTTTTCGAATCATAAAGGTTCTCCATTTAAATGATACCTATCATTCCTGGTGGTATCTGATCTTACTGGGACTTTTTAGCACTAATCTGGTGGTCTGCACCCTGAGGCGTTTGCCATTTACGCTTAAACTCTGCAGGAGAGACAACCTGTCCGTGGATTCCGGGCGTCTGTTAAAGATGCCTTTTAAAAAGGACTGGGAAATAAAAAAGGAGCTGGATAATAATTCCACTCAGTCGATCATTTCAGCATTTAAAAAGATCGCAGGCAAGTTTCAGGAACGCTCAGATGTAGATGGAGGCAGACTGTTTCTGGCGGAACGCGGGAAATGGAGCTACTGGGGCGTATATGGTCTGCATGGCAGCATACTGATTATTTTCTTCGGTGCTTTGGTAGGATTATTTCTGGGGTTCAAGGGCAGCGTCATGTTGCCGGAAGGGGAGGCAATAGATCATATTGTAAACAGACAGACAGGAGAGCGCATACCTCTTGGCTTTTCAGTCCGTTGTAATCGCTTTAATATCTCCTTTTACGATAATGGAGCACCAAAAGAGTACCGATCCGACCTGACAGTATTAAATAATGATAAGGAGGTCTTCCATAAGTCCATCGTTGTTAATGATCCTATGGTATATAGTGGTGTTACTTTTTACCAGGCAAGCTATCGGGCTATTCCTGAAGTAA
>JAYEMY010000001.1:0-6347 GCA_034718455.1 Thermodesulfobacteriota bacterium | reverse complement strand
TCCTCATGTCCCGGCCACATCTTCCTTTCTATATGTATGCCATATTGCCTGAAAAGTTCTTTCTGTAATGAGCGAAGCAGGCCCTTCTCTGTTTTTTTGAGTTTTTTGCCTATATTTTCAGCGACCCCGGGTATTGGTACCAGGTGTTTGCGAATTTGCTTGGGCAGCGATTTCAGGAGATAGGTGATTTTTTCCTGGAGCAGGCCTGGAACCAGCCACTCAAAGGGTTCAGGTGATAAAGAGCAAAGTATTCCCGAAGGGATCTTTACAGTAACTCCATCCGCCTCATCACCCGGACAAAAGCGGTAACTCAGAGAAAGCCTGTGTTCTGAGACCTTTATGTGTCCTGGAAACCGGGCGACCAAGTTGGTATCCGGGATTGATCTGAACAGATCTTCTTTTGTAAGACATAGAACAGGAATATCATTGTCGGCAATACGCAGTGCCCTGGCAAGAGAACGCTCATTACATATCACTTCAGGCCCTGGGCTTTTTTTCTCCTTGTAGGATTTGTTTTTGAACAGTATTTTTTCTATCTCACTCAACCCTTGGTCATAAAAGGAATAGAGGAGTTCCTCGTCCACCATGATGTCCCGCCGCCTAGTCCTGTCCTCCAGATCCTGAATCTCTGAGATCAGTTCCAGGTTGTGGACAAGAAAGGGGTATTTGTTTTTAAACTCACCCGGAATCAGTGCCTGCCGTATAAAGATCTCCCTGGATTCGGCCGGATAAATTTTTCCGTATCTGACCTTTCGTCTTTCAACTATCGGGAGACCAAAGAGCGTGACCCTTTCCCATGCCATTACCTCTCCACGGCGTTTTTCCCAATGTGGGTCCGAATAGCTGTGTATGCAAAGATCACCTGCCAGTTTTTCTATCCATTCAGGTTCAACGGCAGCTACTGTCCTGGCAAAAAGCCTGGATGTCCGTACTAGTTCTGTCGCCACTATCCACTTAGGGCTTTTTTTGTAAAGTGAGGAACCTGGAAAGAGAAAGACCTCTCTTCCGCGGGCTGCGAGGTAGCGGGATCCCTCCTGCTTAAGGGCAATCTGCCCCAAAAAGCCCGAAAGAACAGAACAATGAATTGAGTGATTTGGTGATTTAGAAAATTTGGTGATTTGGTGATTTGGTGATTTGGTGATTGGGGGGAATTCTTCCGCTTTTTGGAGGATATCCATTATCTGATTATGGATATCTTTCCATTCCTGCATCCTGTTGTAGGAGAGGAAATTCTCTTTGCAGTATTTTCGTATCTGATTCCTGCTGCGTCCGGCTTTCAGCTCTTTGTGATAGGCATTCCACATCTTTATAAAGGTCAGTAGATCCGAAGAAGGGTCCTTAAATGAGTTGTGGGCCTGGTCTGCCTGGCTTTCTTTGTCCGCAGGGCGTTCTCTGGGATCCTGGATACTCATGGCCGACGCAATTATGACAACCTCTTTCAGTGCATTTTTGTGCCGTGCCTCAATAATCATTCTGGAAATTCTGGGATCAAGAGGCAGCCTGGCCATAATTCTCCCTGTCCTGGTCAGTCTGCCTGCTGCATTCAGTGCCCTTAATTCTCTCAGTGTGGTAAATCCCTCTTTTATGGCCTGGGGAGATGGGGCATCCACAAAAGGAAATTTATCAACAGGACCAAGTTTCATTGAGTAGAGACGCAGGATGACCTCGGCCAGATTTGATCTGCGGATTTCAGGCAGAGTGTATTCAGGCCGCTCCTCGTAGTCTTCTTCGCTGTAAAGCCGAACACAGACCCCGGCATGGATTCTCCCTGCACGTCCCGCCCTTTGGTCCGCACTGGCCCTTGATATGGGAACGATTGGAAGCGCCTTTGTGCGGGACCTGACGTTATAGCGGGCAATTCGAGCCAGACCTGAATCCACGACATACATTATTCCAGGGACTGTAATGGATGTCTCGGCTACGTTCGTAGCTACTACGATTTTCTGAATAGTGGACGGCTTGAATATGCGCTTCTGGTCCGAAGCGGCCAGTCTGCCGTACATGGGAAGTACCAGGGCCTCATCCTGACACCTGGCCTTCAGGATCTTGACGGTTTCCAGTATCTCTCTTTCCGTGGGAAGAAAGACAAGTATGTCACCAAACGGATCTTTCCTCCGAATTTCCTCAGTTGCGAAAATAATTTTTTCAACGGTGGTTATATCAGATTCTTTATCTTGTTCTATAGGTTTGTACTGTATCTCCACTGGATAGCCGCGACCCGCAATCTCTATTACCGGGGCCTTGCCGAATGTCTGGCAGAAATGAGCAGTGTCCATTGTGGCGGATGTGATAATGACCTTTAGTTCAGGCCTGACCGGCAGGAGTCTTCTGAGTATCCCCAGGAGGAAGTCTATATTCAGGCTTCTCTCATGGGCCTCATCTACAATTATGGTGTCATACGCCCTGAGTCTGGGATTTTGCTGTACTTCAGCCAGGAGCATGCCGTCTGTTACAAATTTGATCCTGGTTTCAGGCCCGGTACTGTCTCTAAAGCGTATTTTGTAACCCACGAGTCCGGGTCCTTGAGGCCCCAGTTCTTCGGCAACTCTAGCAGCCACAGTAATAGCCGCCACCCTCCTGGGCTGTGTGCAGGCGATCTTCCTATGCGTACCCCTTCCTGCTGCGAGGCATATTTTGGGCAACTGAGTGGTCTTCCCTGAACCTGTCTCCCCGCTGACAATTATGACCTGGTTCTGCCTCACAGCAGAGACCAGATCATCCCACACAGTGCAGATGGGAAGACCAACCGGACAGGAAATCAGGACCTTTTTCAGGAGATCAATCCCTGGCAATGTATGTTTCTCGATTCCTGTCAATCACCAAATCACCAAATCACCAAATCACCAAATCACCAAATTTTCTAAATCACCAAATTTTTTAAGGAATGGATTGGTCTTTTTCTCTTGTCCAATAGTGGATGTGGGACGATCGCCGTAATCGTGCCCGGGAAGCACTATGGTAGTATCAGGAAGGGGGAAAATATAGGTCTTGAGGGATTTGGTCAAGGTCTCGAATGAGCCTCCCGGCAGATCCGTCCGTCCGGCAGCGCCCACAAAAAGGGTATCCCCGGTAATTATATAGCCATGCCCGTAAAGACATACAGATCCAGGCGAATGTCCCGGAGTGTGGATTACCTCAAACCTGAGATTGCCGACCTTGATCACATCTCCATGGGCAATATATTCATCTGCCGGAGGAGCAGGCTCAAAGCCCCACGCCCTGAACATTTCGACCGTTTCAGGGTTTCTGAACATGATGTCGTCGGCTTTGTGCATCAATACCGGCGCTCCGGTAAAGGCCTTCATTTTCTGATTTCCACAGGTGTGGTCCGGGTGACCATGGGTATTGACTATGTAACGCAGGGTAAGGCCAGAATCGGTGATTTCTTTTGCCAGTTTTTCTTCACTCCCTGCAGGATCAATGATTATGGCCTCGTGCGTATCAGGGCATCCTATTATATAGGCATTAACATCCAGAGGACCAACTGTATAGACTTTTAATATCATCCGGTCTGCGTTTCCTTACAACGGGCGAACACACAGGTTCGCCCCTACAACGGGTTTATTGAAAATTTACAGGACATACGGCAAAAAAGACATTAATTTGTTCAAGTTATTTATTGTACGTTCCTTAACCGCAATATCTTGCTCCAAATCTTGTAGCCGTCGGCATTTGACTTGAGGAGATATACCTCGCATTTGCCCATCACACTGTACGAAGCCGTTTTCCCAACGATAATATAGCCATTGTCAATGGTCTGTCTGACTGAATATCCACAATTAAACTCGTATCTCACGAAAGTCCTGTTCCAGACCTGGTTGCCTTTGGCATCTGTCTTGATGAGTAAGACATTACTGTACATCCCACCAAGAATCCATGTAGTCCCTGCAATGATGTATCCGCCATCATCTGTCTGTTGGACTGCATTTCCCGAATTCCGATAACTCTTCACTGTTTTCTTTTCCCACCTGTATCCGTGGGAGAGAACACACCAAAAGACAGTCAAGAATATTATGCATATAATAAGGAAAACTCTATTAACCAAGGCATTGGAATTCACGCGATATCACTCTGTTTGCGTCTCCTTCCGTCTCCTTTTGAGTGCAAAGCTGCCGGCGGAAAGACCGGCGATGCAACCTTCTCCCACGGCCTTTGCCATCTGAAAGGGAGGTCCGCATATGTCTCCTGCTGCATAGACGCCGGGTATGTTGGTGGCCTGTTTTATGTCAGTGACAATATAAGTGAATTTTTCCGGATCCAGGCTTACTCCCAGAAAAGCCGCGAGCTGCATGGCCCCTTTGGCGCCTTTTTCAATAAAGAGTCCGTCAAGGGAAAGTTCGGTGCCATCGCTGAGTACAACCGCATCCAGCTTGTCGGTACCCTTGATCTCCTTTACTTTGGACCCGGCAGCCATTATCACATTGCCTTTTTCCAGCTCTGCCTTGAGCGCAGGGGTTACCTTCAGATCTTTAGTTATTATGAGCGTTACCTCTTTAGCAATCTTACTCAGAGTTACTGCGCCGTGGGCGGCAGCGCTCCCGTTCCCTACTACCGCCACCACAGCATCCCTATAGAAATTTGCATCACAGTCAACACAGTAGCTGACTCCTCTGCCGACCAGATCCTTTTCTCCTTTAAGCCCGAGGCCTTTACGTGTTACTCCGGTTGAAATTATCAGGGTATATGCAGAGTAAGTGTTTCCGCTCTCGGTAGTCACCTGGTATGCTTCATCCTGAATGGCGGCAGTTGCTACAACGTCTTCTTTTAGAAGTTTCGCCCCGAAATATTCTGCCTGCTGCATACCTGTTAAAAGGAGTTCCTCTCCTGTTTTTACTCCGGGCACACAGCAGTAGTTTTCAATATGGGCCTTGTACAGGCTGCTGGATTCCGGACGGCCCAGCACCAGCACCCCTGCCTTTTTCCTTGCTGCATGAATTGCAGCCTGCAGACCGGCAGGTCCTGTACCAAGAATAATTACGTCGTATGAAGGGATAACTTTTTCAATTTTTTTATCCATATTCAATCCTTCAATTGTTCTTCAAATTCCATAGGGCTTGATATCTGGTATTCTTCCTTGAACCATGCGCCAAGATCCACCATCTTGCATTTTTTACTACAAAAAGGCCTGTAGGGATTTTCCTCAAAAGAAATTGGCTTTCCACACCCGAGGCATTTAAATATTCTGGTATCAGTAAAACCTTTAGCATCATTCATAGCAAACCAAAAGTAGTTTACACTTTTTTAAGGTAATCATTCACTCCCCCCCCTGACAGCCAACAGCCTTTTTCGGGTTTCAAAGCACAATCCATTGAGAATACACCTTTTGGTGCAACCTTGTCCGCGATTGAAACCCTGCAAAAGCCTGTCGGCTGCCAGGGAGTGTGAACGGTTACTTTTTAAGTATAATATACCTCAAAAAATATGACTTGTGCGATTAGCTATTAGCCGTTAGCTTAATAGTTTGTTTTTATACAATGTTTTCACCTAACAGCTAATACCTAACAGCTAATCAGAGAAGTGAGGGCCTGCGCTTACGTCCACGGGTTGTTATAAGACCTATAATCCAACCAACTATCAGGATCCCGCCACCAGCTAAAAACCATTTTATTCTGCTATTATCCCTGAGATATTCATTTTCCTGCTCAGCTATGGTATATTTATGTTTTACTTCCTGAAGTTCCTCTGCTGTTTCTGAAAGGGCCGTCTTGAAATTTAGTACATCTGCAGCATCTTTTTTAAGGCTATCATAGCTCTTTCTGATTTGGTCTCTGTCCAGAATACAGGCTTTCAATTCCTGCTCATACTGATTCCGGGCCTCTGAGGCTTTATCCAGTTGTTCACTAATCCCGGTTGTCTGTTTTTTAAGTTGATCTCTCTGGATCTGTAAAGAAGCGACCACGTTCTTCAGGGGCGGGGAGGCGTTTAAATATCTTTTAGGCATCCAACCTTTCTTTTTATTTGATGTGCATACCATGGCCCAGTCCCCGTCCTCTTCCAACAGTTGTACCCGACTACCGTTTACAATTACGGCAACAACCCTGTACTCATTACCCTTACCACTTCTCAGCGGTATCTCGGCAGTGGGTATTACATATAGGTATTTAGCCGGAGCTGTTGATGGGATACACAAAAAAACAACAAGGGCGATTGCTATTAAGGATGCCAAAATATCAACCCTGTTCATTTGACCGCTTCTATTTCAGGCGCAACGGGTTCACTTATGCCTTCCTGGGATTTGAGTTTTCCGGCTATTTCCACGAAGGGTGTGAAAAGATCAATGGGAATAGGGAACAGGGTGGTTGAGTTATTTTCCGTGGCTACTTCCCTTAAGGTCTGGAGGTACCTGA